>JBDZVK010000044.1:0-13201 GCA_040255725.1 Actinomycetota bacterium | reverse complement strand
CGCATCCGATACCCCAGATCATGCACGCGGCCTGTGACACTCGGTGTGAATGCCTTGACGCGGGTGCGATCAGTGTCCAGGTCGGTACTCGGTCGGGTCCGCTACGGAGTCGTAGTCCCGCCGGTTGAGGTAGTGGCACCACATCCGCGGGAGGCTGAGGCGGGATGCGAAGCCGCGGTCTGGCTTCCACGCCGCCACTTCGACGTGTTTGCCGGCTGCGCGTGCTTCTTCGAGCGCCGGCAGCAAGTCGGTGTCTGCCGAAAACAGCACGGCGACGTCGTAGGCGTCCCGTTCGGCCCCGAGTGCGATCGACAGTGCGATCTGCACGTCGATCCCCTTCTCGCGGGCCACGTACTGGCGTTGGCCGTCCTTCTCACCTTTCGGGTAGTAGTGCAGCGGCCGTGTGACGGCCTCGACTCGATCCTGCGCCTCCCACGCGTTGACTTGCCGCTGGCAGGCAGCTTGACCGACCGCGGAGTGCTTCGGGGACGGTGAGCCACGAAACACTCGAACTACTTCGAGTTCTCGGTTGGAATCGTGGGTGCGTCCACGGTCCCGCAGAAGTAGACCCAGTCGCCGGGGATGAACTTGGCCCTCGGTGAAGTTGGCTGCCGGCGACGAGAACGCCTCTCGGGCGCGCATGTAGACGTTCTGGTAGTCGATGAAGACGGCGACCCGACTCACGTCGAGGCCTCGCACGGCAAATCCCCGCCATTCCGACCGGGTTGACCGGTACGAAAGGCGGGGAGGATTGGCGGTACCGTACCTTGTTGGCAGTTTCGTTGACAAACGGATCCCGCGCGGTACGAGGCGACGTCGAATCCCGAGTGTCTGCGGGCATGGGCGGCGACAGCGAATCTGACCGCGGCGCTGTCCCCCGTCGAGCCGTCGTTCATCCGATGCCTCCTGCCACGTGATGATCTCAAGGAAATCGTACGGCGCAGGTGGGACATCGACGCGCCGCTGGTACGTGATTTGGACCTCGACAGGAAGCTTCAGCGGAATTCGACCTATCCTCACGCGGTGACGTGTGACGTCCGACCAGCACCACCGATCAGGAGGGGAGCTGCCCTGTGGCGTTGAAGAAATCCGACCTGTACGCCTCGCTGTGGGCGAGTTGCGACGAGCTGCGCGGCGGCATGGACGCCAGTCAGTACAAGGACTACGTCCTCACGCTGTTGTTCGTGAAGTACGTGTCGGACCGGGCCGCGGCCGATCCGAACAGCCTGATCGACGTGCCCGCCGACGGGTCGTTCGCGGCCATGGAGGCGGTGAAGGGTTCGGCGGAGATCGGCGACAAGTGCAACAAGATCATCGCCCGGCTCGCCAAGGCCAACGACCTGACGAACGTGATCGACCTGGCCGACTTCAACGACGAGGAGAAGCTCGGCAAGGGCAAGGAGATGGTCGACCGGCTCACCAAGTTGGTCACGATCTTCTCCGAGCTCGACTTCAGCACGTCGAGCGCGCAGGGCGACGATCTGCTGGGGGACGCGTACGAGTACCTGATGCGGCACTTCGCCACGGAGTCGGGCAAGTCGAAGGGGCAGTTCTACACGCCGGCCGAAGTGTCGCGGGTGCTGGCGAAGGTGGTCGGGATCGGCCCCGGCACCAGCCAGGACGAGACCGTGTACGACCCGGCGTGCGGTTCGGGCTCGCTGCTGTTGAAGGCGGCCGACGAAGCACCCGGCGGCATGTCGATCTACGGCCAGGAGAAGGACAACGCCACCTGGGCGTTGTGCAAGATGAACATGATCCTGCACAACAACGCGATCGCTGAGATCGCCAAGGGCGACACGATTACGAGCCCGGAGTTCACGAACGGCGCGAAGCTCAAGACGTTCGACTACGTGGTGATGAACCCGCCCTTCTCGGTGAAGTCGTGGCGGAACGGGCTCGAGCACGACTACGGCCGTTTCGTCTACGGCGAGCCGCCCGCCAAGAACGGTGACTACGCCTTCCTGCTGCACGCGCTCGCATCACTCAAGAGCACCGGCACCGCAGCGATCGTGTTGCCCCACGGGGTGCTGTTCCGTGGCAACGCCGAAGGGGCGATCCGCACCAAACTCCTCCAGCACGGCTTCATCAAGGGCGTGATCGGCCTGCCGCCGAACCTCTTCTACGGCACGGGCATCCCGGCGTGTGTGGTGGTGCTCGACAAGGCCGAGGCCGCCAGCCGTGACGGGGTGTTCATGATCGACGCGTCACGCGGCTTCGCGAAGGATGGTGCGAAGAACCGCCTTCGTAGCCGTGACCTGCACAAGATCGTCGACACGTTCAACCACCAGCGCGAAGTACCCGGCTACGCGCGGCTGGTTCCGATGTCCGAGATCGCGGATGAACGCAACGACTACAACCTGAACATTCCGCGCTACATCGACTCATCGGAGCCCGAAGACCTCCAGGATCTCGACGCGCACCTGCACGGCGGGATTCCCGAGCGTGACATCGACGCGCTCGAGGCGTACTGGCGTGCCTTCCCCGGCTTGCGGGAGACGCTTTTCGAACCGTTCCGACCCGGCTACGTGCAGCTTGCGGTCAAGGCGAACGAGGTGCACCACACGATCCTCAGTGCGCCGAGCTTCCGCGAGTTCCGTGAGGTCGCCCGGGAAATGGTCGACAAGTGGTTCGCCACTCACCGCGCGATGCTCGCCGAGATCGGCGCCACCACCGATACTCAGGCGTTGATCGCCACGATCAGCGTCGATCTGCTGGACCGCTTCGCGCGGGTCGCGTTGATCGACCGCTACGCCGTGTACGAGGCAGTGATGTCGTACTGGCACGACACGATGCACGACGACGTGTTCCTGGTGATGAACAGCGGGTGGGGTTCGGCGGCTGCGCCACGTGCGGCCCTGACGACCAAAGACCGCAAGGTGGCCGAAGAGCCGGACCTCACGGTCGGCAGGGGCCGAGCGGCGAAGAAGTTCAAGATGGACCTCATCCCGCCGGGCCTGGTGGTGGCCCGCTGGTTCGCCGAGGAGCAGGCTGAGGTCGATCGACTGGCCGCCGACGTAGAAGCTGCGTCGTCGGCGCTTGCCGAACACGCCGAGGAACACGGTGGCGACGAGGGGCTGCTTGCTGAGGCCACCAACGACAAGGGCGCGTACACCAAGACCCTGGTGACCGCGGTGGTGAAGGAGGCGAAGGCGTCGCAGGACGACGAGACGCTGGTATGTGCCCAGGAGGCGTTGGCGCTGGTGAATGCACAGGCCCAGGCGAAAAAGGTGTTGAAGGAGGCGCAGGCCGCCCTCGACGCGGCGACGCTTCAGCGTTACGGGTCGCTCACCGCCGCCGAAGTGGAAGCACTCGTGCTCGACGACAAGTGGCGGGCCGCGATCGCAGATCGGGTGAGCGCTGAAGTCGACGCGCTCACCCTCAAGCTCGTAGGCCGCATCCGAGAGCTGGGCGAACGGTATGCGCAGACGGTCGCGGAGCTCGATGCCGAGCTGGAGCTTCTTGGTGCCAAGATTGCCGCGCACTTGGCGGACATGGGGCTGAGGCCGTGACCAGAGACGCATGCGGGCTGATGCAAGCGCGCGATCTCGGCCGCTTCCAAGGCGGCACGGGCTTTCCACTCCGATTCCAAGGCGCCAAGTGGGGTGAGTACCCGTTCTACAAGGTCTCGGACATGAACCGCGCTGGTAACGAGCGCTTTATGACGACCGCGAATAACTACATAAGTGAGGCACAGCGGTCGGCATTGTCCGCGCCGGTAGTTCCCAGGGGGGCTGTCGTTTTCGCGAAGGTCGGCGCGGCGGTATTCCTTGAGCGGAAGCGCATCCTTGCGCAGGACGCCTGCATCGATAACAATATGGCCGCGTTCATTCCTGATCCGAGCGTTCTGACTTCGCGCTTCGCTCACTATGCGTTCGAGAGGGTGAGGCTCGGGGCGCTCGTCGCGAGTACCGCCCTGCCCTCGTTGAACAATGGTCAACTTGGCTCAGTATTGATCTGGCTCCCGCGTGACATGGGAGAGCAGCAAGAGATCGTAGACGCGCTCAGCGATGCGGATGCGTTGATCGCGGGTCTGGAGCGGATGATCGCGAAGAAGGAGGCTGTCAAGCAGGGCATGATGCAGCAGCTCCTCACCGGCCGCACCCGCCTCCCCAGCTTCACCGACCCCTGGCAAACCCGCCGCCTCGGCGACATCGGCAGTTTCCTGAAGGGCCGGGGAATCAGGCGCGGCGACGTGCGGCAATTCGGCGTTCCGTGCGTGCGGTATGGCGAGCTCTACACCGGCTTCCGTAATTACACGCGGGTTGCGCGCTCCTACGTCCGCCGCGAGGTGGCGGACGCCGCGACCCCGCTGGAGCATGGAGACCTCCTCTTCGCTGGTTCGGGCGAGACCCGGGTCGAGATTGGGAACTGTGCCGCGTACCTGGGGCCGCTCCCGGCAGTAGCTGGCGGTGATGTGATCGTCCTCCGCGGCACGGAGTGCAACCCGGTGTTCCTTGGTTCGCTATTGAACGCGCCCGACGCGGTTAGGCAGAAGAGCAATGCGGGCCAGGGCGATGCCGTAGTCCACATCAGCGCTGGCGCACTCGCCGGCGTCCAGGTGGCCCTTCCCAGTCGGCCAGAGCAGGACGCTATCGGGTCGGTAATAGAAGCCGTCGACCTTGATCTCCGCGCGGCAGAAGGAAGGCTCGGCAAGGCCCAACTGGTCAAGGAGGGAATGATGCAGCAGCTCCTCACCGGCCGTGTGCGGTTCTAGGATGAAGGTGTAGCATGAGTGGCTTTGACTTTGAGCGGGCGATGTCGATTCTCAGTGAATTCGTCGATCAGATTGATATGCATGACATGAGCCCCGTTCCTGTTTCGTCGCTCCGAGGCTCCTATCGATTTGAGAACGGCATTCTGGAGCGAGCGCAAGTGGTAGAGCCCATCCTGGATCGGTTTGTTCCGGGTTGGGAATCCAAGGACTGGCTGAATATCGGTAAAGGCCACTGGGCTCGCCACCGGTCTGCCGCCGTTCGAGCCCGGGGAGTGATCCGGTGGGGAGGCGCGCTCAAGTTCAAGTCCGCTGATAGTGAAACTCGAATAGCTGCCGCTGACCTGCATCCGTGGGTGTGGCATCGGGCCCGGTCGCAATGGCAGTCCGGGCATTTCACCGATGCGGTGAAGAATGCGCTCATCCAGGTGAACTCCGAAGCGCAACAGAAGTCCGGCCGCACCGACATCAGCGAGCACAACCTCTTCAAACAGCTCTTCTCGACAGATCCGCCGAAGCCTGGTGCGCCGAGACTTCAGCGAACCGACCGCAGCGACGCCAAGACGTTCACCTCGATGCAAGAAGGCGCGAGGGCCCTGGCGGAGGCGCTGTACAAGGGCATCCGTAACCCGCTGAACCACCGGGCCGATCAGGAGCTGACCGAGCAAGAGGCCCTCGAAAGTCTCGCGGCGATCAGTATCCTCGCCCGGTGGGTCGAGGATGCCGAACTCGTCACCGCAGAAGAGGGGGCAGAGGCGTGAATTCGACAAACGGGCTACGAGGGTTGCCATGAGCGCTGGGAAGTCGATTCGACTTTTCCTTGCCGACGGGTCCCCGGGCGGCCTGCTCACCGCTGAGATCATGAACTGGACCGGGCACGTGATCGCGGCTCCCCGATCGGACCTCGGTGAGCTGCTCAAACGGCCCGAAGCCACCCGCACGGGTGTCTACCTCCTCCTGGGCGACGACCCGGACGGTACCGGTAGCAACGCCGCGTACATCGGCGAAGCCGACGACGTCAGCAAACGGCTCTACCTTCACTCGCGCCCCGCTGAGCAGGGCGGCAAGGACTTCTGGGACCGCGTCGTCGTGCTCACAAGCAAAGACGCCAACCTCACCAAGGCCCACGTCCGTTACCTGGAAAGCCGCTTCATCACACTGGCGACACATGCCGGCCGCGCCAAGCTCGTCAACGGCACCAGCCCCGACCCGGTCGCCCTGCCCGAAGCCGACGTGTCCGACATGGAGTACTACATCGAGCAGGCCCGCATCGTGCTTCCCGTCCTCGGCATCAACCTTTTGCGCACCACCGAGAGGAAACCGGTCGCCTCGGTCGCCTCGAACGCGCCCGAGCCGGGCACCTCGACAATGTTCACCATGGAGCTGAAACGGGAAGGCATCATTGCGAGCGCCAATTTGGTGGACGGCGAATTCACCGTGCTCGAAGGATCCGGAGCGCGACGCGAATGGGTTGGCGTACCCGTCCACAACTACACGGTGCTGCGGGACAAGCTCGAGCAGGACGGGACACTGAACCCATCAGCGGACGGTCGCACCATGCGGTTCGCCAGGGACTACGCGTTCACCAGTCCAAGCGCAGCGGCGGCGGTGGTCGCTGGACGTAGCGCGAACGGGCGTAAGGAATGGCTGGCCCAAGGGAGCCGGCTGACCTACGGCGAATGGGAGAACCAGAACATCGACGCGGCCGTCGCAACCGCCACCTCGAGCGTCACCGACACCTTGGAGACGTCATGACCGCGGTCGGCCAGCCCGAGATCGCCACGCAGACGCACGTCATCGAGCTGTTCTGCGACCAGCTCGGTTATGAGTACCTGGGCGACTGGCACAAGCGCGACAACGCGAACGTCGAAGACGAGTTCCTCGCCGCCAACCTCGCTGCCCGCGGGCACGACGACCAGCTCATCGACCTCGCGCTCGCCGAGCTGCACAAGGCCGCCGCGGTCGGTACCGCGCAGGATCTGTACGAGGGCAACAAGGCCACCTACGAACTCCTCCGCTACGGCGCAAAGGTGAAGCGCGGGGTTGGCCAGCCCCACGAGACCGTCTGGCTCATCGACTGGGAACATCCCGAAGCGAACCACTTCGGGATCGCCCAAGAGGTAACCGTCGTCGGGAAGACGACCAAACGCCCCGACCTCGTGCTGTATGTCAACGGCATCGCGCTCGGCGTCATCGAACTGAAGCGCTCCAAGGTCAGCGTGTCCGAGGGCATCCGCCAGACCATCGGCAATCAGCGCCCCGACTTCATCAGGCCGTTCTTCTCGACCATCCAGTTCGTGTTCGCGGGGAACGAGGTGGAAGGGCTGCGGTACGGATGCATCGAGACACCGGAGAAGTTCTGGCTGTCATGGAAGGAACCCTCCGACATCGACGCGCCGCTCGATCGTGCGCTCACCCAGATATGCGCGAAGGAACGATTCTGTGAACTGATCCACGACTTCGTCGTCTTCGACGTCGGCATCCGCAAGTGCCCCCGACCGAACCAGTACTTCGGGGTCAAGGCCGCGCAAGCCAAGCTCGTGCCAGCCGACCCGGACGTTGCACCCGAAGGCGGGATCATCTGGCACACCCAGGGATCGGGCAAGTCACTCACCATGGTCTGGCTCGCCAAGTGGGCACTCGAACACCTCAGCGACGCGCGGGTTCTGCTCATCACCGACCGGACCGAGCTGGACGACCAGATCCGCGACGTGTTCCGCGGCGTCGGCGAAGACGTGCACCAGCCCGGCTCCGCCGCACAACTCGTCAAGGCACTCGGGACCGCACAACACCGGATCGTCTGCTCGCTCGTCCACAAGTTCGGGGCAACGTCGCAACCCGACGACACCAACCCGGCAGTCGTGGACTACGCCAGCCTGCTCAGCGCCGCAGTACCCGACGACTTCGAAGCGGCCGGCAACTTCCTGGTGTTCGTCGACGAAGCGCACCGCACCCAGTCGGGCCAGATGCACGACGCCATGAAAGCCCTGCTGCCAGACGCGACGTTCATCGGTTTCACCGGCACCCCGCTGCTCAAGCGCGACAAGGCCACGACGATGGAACGGTTCGGACCGTACATCCACACCTACCGCTTCGACGAAGCCGTCAAAGACGGCGTCGTGCTCGACCTGCGCTACGAGGCACGCAAGATCGAACTGCACCTCGCCGACTCGAAGAAGATCGACGACTGGTTCGAGTCGCAGACCAAAGGCCTGACCGACCTCGCCAAGGCCGAGGTGAAAAAGCGATGGGGCACCATCAAGAAGGTCAACGCGTCGAAGCCGAAGGCCCAGCAGATCGTCGCGGACGTCATGCTCGACATGGCCACCAAGCCGCGACTCCTGTCGCACCGAGGCAACGCGCTGCTCGTCAGCTCGTCGATCTACCAGGCCTGCACCTTCTACCAGTTGTTCTGCCAGGCCGGACTCGAAGGGCACTGCGCCATCGTCACCAGCTACGCACCCACCCCCGGCGACATCGCCAAGGAAGACGCCGGTGCCGGTGCCAACGAGGCCATGTTCCAGTACGAGGTGTACACGAACATGCTCGCGAAGCACTTCAACCTGCCTCCAGAGAAGGTCACCGGCGACGCCCAGGTCGCCGAGTTCGAACGCCAGGTCAAGAAGCAGTTCGTCGAAGAGCCAGGCCAGATGCGGCTGCTGATCGTCGTCGACAAGCTGCTCACCGGCTTCGACGCCCCAAGCGCGACGTACCTCTACATCGACAAGAAGATGCAGGACCACGGGCTGTTCCAAGCGATCTGCCGGGTCAACCGCCTCGACGGCGACGACAAGGACTACGGCTACATCGTCGACTACCAGGACCTGTTCAAGTCACTGGAATCGGCCATCGGCGACTACACGAACGAAGCCTTCGACGGGTACGACGAAGAAGACGTGGCAGGCCTGTTGTCGAACCGGATCGAGAAGGGCCGCCAAGATCTCGAAGATGCCCTCGAGGTGGTCAGAGCCATCGTCGAGCCGGTCCCCCCACCCAAAGGGACCGTCGAGTACCAGCACTACTTCTGCGCGGTCGACGAAGGCAACGCCGAACAGCTCGCCGCGAACGAAGAGAAGCGCGTCGACCTCTACAAGGCCATCGCCGCCGTGGCACGGGCCTACGCGAACATCGCCAACGACATGACAGCAGCCGGCTACACCGACGCCGAGGCGTCCACCATCGAAACCGAGATCGCGCACTATCTCGACGTGCGTGCCGAGGTGAAGCTCGGCGCCGGCGAGAACCTCGACTTCAAACAGTACGAGGCCGGCATGCGCTACCTGCTCGACACCTACATCCAGGCCGACTCATCCGAGGTGCTCGCGACGTTCGACGACGTCGGGCTGATCCAACTCATCGTCGAGATGGGCAACGGCGCGATCACGAAGTTGCCCTCGTCGATCGCCAAGAAGCCCGAGGCCGTCGCATCCACGATCGTCAACAACATGCGCAAGGTGATCATCGACGAACACGCGCTCAACCCCAAGTACTACGAGCGGATGAGCCGGCTCCTCGACGAGGTGATCGCCGCCAAGCACGCCGAGGCGCTCGACTACGAGGCCTACCTCAACAAGCTGATCGAGCTTGCCGAGCAACTCGGCAAAGGCGAGGGGAGCGGGCACGACTACCCCGATTGGGCCGCGCACGGCGGCCAACGCGCCCTCGTCGACCACTTCTGGCCCGACACCGATACGGCTCATCTCGCCGAACACGCGGTGCTGAAGTCGAAGACCGACGCCTGGGTCGGACACAACCTGAAGGAGAAGAAGGTCCGGCTCGCGCTCGCCGGTGCACTACCGGAACTCGATGCCGAACAGATCAGCGAGCTGCTCGAGTTGGTGAAGGCCCGTGACGAATACCGCTAGCACCAGCGCGTATCTGACCGTGCGCGACATCGAAGTCGATGTCACCTACAAGGACATCAAGAACCTGCACATCGGCGTGTACCCACCGCATGGCCGGGTCCGAGTGGCCGCGCCGTTACGCCTGAACGACGACCAGGTCAGGCGTGCGGTGATCCAGCGGCTGGCGTGGATCAAACGGCAGCGGACCCAACTCGCCTCGGCGCCTCGGCAATCCGCGCGCGAGATGGTCACCGGCGAAAGCCACTACGTGTGGGGAGTGCGCTACCGGATGAAAGTCGTCGAACGGCCGGGCCGGGCACATTTCGAGATCGAGGGTGACCGTCTGGTGCTCTTCGATGCCGAGGGCGTCGGCGTGGAGCAGCGCCGGGCCCTCCTCGAGAAGTGGTACCGCGAGCAACTTCGCCTCGTGCTACCCGACGTCATCGCCAAGTGGGAAGCCGAATTCGGCGTCCAGGTTCCCAAGTGGTCGATCCGCAGGATGAAGACCAAGTGGGGCTCGTGTAATCGCGCAACCCGTCACATCTGCTTCAACACGGAGCTCGCGAAGAAGCCCCCCGAATGCTTGGAGTACATCATCGTGCACGAAATGACGCACTTCTTCGAACCGCGCCACGACGCGAGCTTCGTCGACCTCATGGATCGTCACCTCCCCGACTGGCGAGCAAGGCGTGACCGCCTGAACCAAGCCCCGCTCGCCGACGAGGACTGGCCCGGCGAGTGCGTGCCTGATTGACGAGCACTCGACTGCGCCGCTCGTCGAGCATGGCGGAGCGTGTGACCGTGTGTCCGCTGGTGAGGGTGGAGCCGGACGAAGGCGACCCAGGGGTGACGCGATCCAGGACGAGCACCGTCGATGTCAGCCGGAAGAACGGTTCGTGCCGATGGACGCTTCAGCCGGCCAGGCGGGCCTCGAGTTCCTGGTTCGACTCGGCGATCCAGTCGCGTTTGATCTGGCGCCACTGCTCGTCGTCCTTGCCACGCCGCCAGTACGGCGAGATCGACGTGTCGGCCTTGGGAACACCCCGTTCGCCGACGAGGTACTTGCGGATCGAACGGACCTCGTAAGCCTCACCGTGCACGAACACCTGGGTGCGGCCCGCAGGCAACTCGACCGCCTGCACGCCGCGCAGAAGCTGGTCGAAGTCGTCGGGTGCCACGTCGACCCGGTGCAACCAGGTGGCGTGCAGATCGCCCGGACTGGTCAATGCCAGCTCACCGTCGGCGTCGTCCACCACGACCACGACGAACGCCGGCACCCCGGCCGGCACCTGCTCGAGCGAGGCGGCGATCGCCGGCAGCGCACTCTCGTCGCCGGCGAACAGGTGGGCATCCGCCGCCGCGTCGGGACGGTAACCACCGTTCGGACCGGTGAACTGCAGCCGGTCGCCGGGCTGCGCGTGGTACGCCCACCGACCTGCGTGGCCGATGTCGCCGTGGACGACGAAATCCATCGTGAGCCGCCGCGCCTCGGCGTCCCAGGCCCGTACCGTGTAGCGCCGACCCACCGGTCGCGACTCGCGCGGAAGCGTCAGCACCTCGTCGAGGTCGAACGGCGGCGAGTAGTCGACACCGTCGGGCAGGAATCGCGCGTTGACGTACTGATCGGTCCACTCGGTGGGGGTGAACTCCGCCAGGCCATCACCACCGAAGACGACCCGGATGAGATTGGGCGTGAGCGCTTCGGTGGATTCGACGGTTCCGTACGTGGGCAACGGCTGGTGGCCTTTCATACCTCGCCGGTTGGCATCGGTGGGCCGGTCGACGGCCCGGCCGGCGGTCCGGCACATGCTACCGGCGACGATTCCGATTCGGCCGGGGTCGGGTCGCGCGGATGGCGTCGGCCACAATGGGCCGATGTCGACCGCTTCGCTCATCGTGCTCGCCGCGGGTCGGGGCACACGTTTCGGTGGCCCGAAGCAACTCGTCGCGGTCACCGACGACGGCGCGACGATCACCGACGTGGCGATCGAACGGGCCGCGGCAGCCGGCATCACCCGGGCCGTGGTCGTCGTCAGCGACGCGGTCGCCGAACCCATGGCCGACCACCTCGCCGATCGGGAAGAGCGCGACGTCACCGTGGTCGAACAGGGCGGCACCCGGGGCACCGCGCAGGCGCTGCTGGCCGCCCGAGACGTGACCGACGGACCGGTCGTGGTCGTCAACGCCGACGACGTCTACCCGCCGGCCACCTACGAGGTGGCTGCCGCTCATCTGGCCGAGGGCGAAGCGGCCGGTCACGCGGTGATCGGGTTCGCCTTGGCGCAGACCATGTACGGCGACCGACCCCAGTCGCGCGCGCTGATCGAGGCCGATCACGGCACGCTCACCGGGCTGCGTGAGGGCACGGTGTCGCCGGTCCCGACCCTCGCCTTCACGCCCAAGGACCACCGACGCGAACCCGGCAGCACCGATTCGGATGTTGCCGCGCCCGGCGCGACGCTGACCGGCGACGAACTGGTGTCGATGAACGCGATGGTGCTCCAGCGCGCCATCTTCGACCGGCTCGCTGCCGCGTTGGAGGCGAGCACCGCCGATGAGGTGTACCTGCCCGACGTCGTCTCCGACCTCGTCGCCGACGGGATCGAGGTGCGGGTCCTGCCCTGCGACGGCGCGTGTCACGGGCTCACCTACGCCGAGGACGTCTCGACCATCTCGTCACTGTTGTGACCGTCTCACCCGAGCAGGTCGCCATGCGGTTCACCACCGGGGCGGCCGGGGTCGACCGGATCGAGGCGATCGGCGGGGGACTGATCAACGACACCTTCCGGGTGGTCGCCGGCGCCGACGGGTTCATCCTGCAGCGGCTCAACCCGGCGGTGTTCGCCGACGCCGACGCGGTGATGGCCAACATTCTCACCGTCACCGACCACGTGCGCGACGGCATCCTGCCCCGCCTGCGACCGACCCGCACCGGGGAGTGGAGTGTCACGGTCGACGGCGCCACCTGGAGGGCCTGGGAACAGGTGGTCGACGCCGAGACGATCGACGTGTTGAACGTCGCGCAGGCCCGCTCGGCCGCCCGGCTCGTCGCCCGACTCCACGATGCCCTCGAAGGACTCGACCCGGCCGGGCTGGTCACCACGATCCCCCATTTCCACGACCCGGCCTGGCACTTCGACCGCTTCACCCGGATCTGCGCCGACGACCCGCTCGGCCGCGCCGGCGACGCGCGCGCCGAGATCGACGCGATCCAGCGGCAGTCGGACCTCGCGCAACTCGCGACCGAGTTGAACCGTGCCCACGGGCCGGCTGTCGCCCACAACGACACCAAGCCGTCGAACTTCCTGTTCCGCGGTGACGACGCGGTCACACTGGTCGACCTCGACACGCTCATGCCGACCGCGTGGTTCTGGGACGTCGCGGACCTGGTGCGCGGCACGGCCGCCCCCGGGCCCGACGATGCCTCCGATCCGGCCGCGCACCGGGCGCGTCCCGAACTGGTCGAAGCGGTCGTCGACGCCTACCGCGAGATCCGACCCGCCGGTGACGAGCTGGAGGCCGGTTGCGTGGTGATCGCCTACGAACAAGCGGTGCGCTTCCTCGCCGACTGGCTCGAGGGTGACCACCACTGGAAGACCACGTCGCCGACCCAGAACCTCGACCGTGCCCGCGGGCAGCTCGTGCT
>JBDZVK010000372.1:0-2475 GCA_040255725.1 Actinomycetota bacterium | reverse complement strand
CGCGTCGTAGACTCATCGTCATGCGAGTCCTTCACCGCTTCATGGGTGATCACGCCCGATCGACCGGGTCGAGACGCAGGCGGGTGCGCGTGCTGGGAAGCGTCGTCGCGCTGGTCGTGGCGGGCGCGGTCGGCGCATCGGTGCCGGCGGCCCCCGGCGCGGGCGCGGCCGACCCGACGTTCACGGTGGGTCCGGCGAGCGGACTCGTCGACTCCCAGGACGTCTCGGTGCACGCATCCGGACTGCACGCCGGGGTCACCTACATCGTCGTCGAGTGCGGTCCCGAGGCGATCGCGATTCTCGCCGGGTCGTGGCCCGATGGCGACGTCAACCCCGAAGACGGCTGTGACGCCCAGAGCGCGGTGACCCTGTTCACCGGCGACGGCGACACCGTGAGCGGCTCGACCCGGGCGCACGTGATCCTGAACGCGGCCGTCGGTCCCATCGACTGCCGTGCCGAGCAGTGCTTCATCGCCCTGTTCCCGCTCCGCGGCGACGCGCCGCTGTACCCGCAGAACCTCACCTTCGCCGCAGACGCCTGCGCGGCGGTCGGGTCGTGCGTGGTCGGGGATCGGCCCGGTGTGGCGGGCCATGCCACCCCGGCGCCGGCCCGGCCCACCCCGGCCCCACCGGTCGTCGCCACTGCGGAGGTCGGCGCGCCGGCAGCGCTGACCGTCGGCGCCGGGGTCGCCGGCGATCTCACCGCGCCCGATTCGGTCACCGGCCCGGTGACCGGCGCGTTCACGGCCCCCGTCGCCCCGTCGCCTCCGGTGAGCGGGGAGGGGATCGTCCGGCTCGACCTGTCGGCCCCGGGCACCGACTGGGGTGCGAACGTGCCCTCGGCGGTGGTCGCCGACGTGCGCCTCGACGGAGGCGACGCACAGCAACTCGTCCTGTTCGGCGGGGCGACCCCGTTCGTCTATGCGGCAGGACTCGGCCCGCTCACCACCGGCGACCACACGGTCACCGTGGCCGTCGATGACGCGCTCAGCCACGCCGGTGCCGGCGCGGCGCGCGTCGACGTGCACGACGTCCAGCTCCTGGTGGTCCAACCGTCGAATGCGCGGTACGCCACGATCCACTTCGCGCCGGTGCTCTACGGGCGGTCCACCTCGGCTCTGCACGACACGCCGTTGCTCGAGTACGGCTCGACCCGGGCGACGGCGAGCGGATCGTCGTCGAGCTACACGATGGTGTTCTCCCACGAGGACTCGGGCACGGCGTTCGTGCCGTTCATGGAATCGGGGGTGTGGGGACGCACCACCGACATCGAGAGCTTCTTCACCGCCGATGTCGACGCCGCCGGTACCCCCACGGGCGGTCACTTCCTGTCGGGAGCGACCCCCGACGACTATCCCGACACCCAGAACGCGATCGCCGAGCCGACCGTCTCCTACACCAGCGGCAACTGGGTGGAGGGCAGCCACGGGGTCCTCCGCGTGGCGACGGGCAACAACGACTTCTCGCAGCACGCGACGACGCCGTTCCGCTTCCGTCCCGTGCCGGTTCCCGCACCGGCACCGGGAGAACCGCGTGAGGCCGTGATGGACACGCACCCCTGGACCTACCGGATCGCCGGCGAGGAGGTCGCCCGGTGGTACACGAACTTCACGACCGACCCGACCGCACCCGAGCAGGGAGACGCCCGCCAGTACGCGTACGTGCAGCTCGACAGCAGCGGCTCGGGGGTCGACCACGTCGCGGTCGACGTGCAGCTCGACGGCGGCCCGACGTGGTACGCGAACGACTTCGGCTCGGGGTATCCCACCGGCGGGACGGGCACCGACCGGACGGTGGTCAAGTTGCCGCTCGACTGGCTGTCGCACACGATCACCGCGGTGCGGATCCGGGTGTTCCCCGCCGCTGCCGCCTCGTCGTTCCAGGTGCAGCACCTGCGGGTCGTCGGACTGGATGCCGACTGGACGCTCCACGAGGTCGATCTTCCCGAGGCGAGCGTGGTGGACGGGTTCCTCTACGTTCCGTTCCCCGAGACACCCGCGTCGACGACCACGTCGACTGCGCCGCCGGCGTCGGGGCCGACCACGAGCACGCCCGGGACGACCGAACCGGGGACGGGTCCCGGGTCGAGCGCCCCCGGCCCGACCACACCGGTCGCATCTGCTGCCCGCCCGGTCGGGGAGACCCCGGCCTACACCGGCTGAGCACCGCCTACGCCCCACGAGCACCCATCTCCTAGGTTGAGCGTGCCATGGACACCGTCGCTTTTCTCGGCCTGGAGTCGACCCACAACCCGCACCGCTGGTACCTGCCGGTGGTGCCGGGCATCTCGACGGGGTACCCGTTCCTGTTCGGTGGTTGCGCTCTCGGCGCGGCGATCGAGGCGATGGAACGCACCGCTTCCCGGCCGGTGGTGTGGGCGACCGGTCAGTACCTGTCGTACGCCCACCCGCCCGAGATCATGGACATCGACGTCACGATCGCGACCGAAGGCCACCGGATCACCCAGGCCCGCGC
>JBDZVK010000371.1:0-2499 GCA_040255725.1 Actinomycetota bacterium | reverse complement strand
GCGTCGAGGCCATCGAAGCCGCCGGCTGGCAGGTCGTCATGCCGAGCGGGCACGTATGTTGTGGACGGCCCCTGTACGACTACGGCTTCCTGGACGCGGCCGAGCGGTATCTGCGGCGCATCATCGACGTGTTGCGCGACGACATCCGGGCCGGTACGCCGATCGTCGGAATGGAGCCGAGCTGTCTCGCGGTCTTCAAGGACGAACTACCTCATCTGCTGCCCCGCGACGACGACGCGGCACGCCTCACCCGCAACGCCCACCACTTCGCCGAGTTCTTCGGCGAGTACGACATCGACGTCCCCACCTTCGCGGGCGATGCGCTCTACTGGGGGCACTGTCACCAACGGGCGACCGGTGGCGCGGAACCCGGACGAGATCTGTTGGCGCGCATGGGCGCATCGGCGGAGCTCGTCACCGGCGGATGCTGTGGGCTGGCGGGGTCGTGGGGATTCGAGAAGGGCAAGTTCGAGATCTCCGCGGCGTGCGGGGAACAGGCCCTGCTGCCAGCGGTGCGCGACGCACCCACCGACACCGCGATCGTCGCCGACGGGTTCTCGTGTCGGACCCAGATCGCGCAACTCGGCGGTGGGCGCCGGGCGCTGCACACCGCACAGGTCATGAAGCTGGCGCGCGCGCACCTTGCGAATGGGCCACGAGGTGGTCCGCCCGAAGCGGGCGATGCCGTCGAACGTCCCCGCGCCGGCACGACCCGGCGGCTCGTGCGCACCACCGTGCCACTCGGGGTTGCGGGAGGCGCGATCGCCGGGATCACCGCGGGGTTGGTGCGGGCGGCACGCCGATGACGACCGACCAGTCGCCCATTGGTGCGCACGCCGTCATCGGTGACGGTCGGGCGACCGCATTGGTCGACCGGAACGCGACGATCGACTGGCTGGTCCTGCCCGAGGACGAACGCATCGCGATCTTCGCGAGCCTCGTCGACGCCCACCACGGCGGCGCGTTCCGCCTGGCGCCGGTCACCGACGGCCGTGTCGAACGCGAGCGTCGCTACGTGGGTGCGAGCGCGGTGCTCCAGACCACGTTCACCACCGAAACCGGCTCGGTCACGGTCACCGATGCGTGCAACCTCCACGCAGGTGCGCTGCTGCCCTGGATCGAGGTGGCACGGCGCATCACCGGCACCGCCGGCACGGTGACCCTCGCCTGGGAGGTGACGACCGGCATCCATCTCGGTCGACGGCGGTGCACGTTCATCGAGCACCACGGCATCCTCCAGGCCGAACGGGACGGTCTGCGCGTGGGAGTGGCGGCGTTCGACGCGGGTGACCCTCGACCCGGCGGCGACCAGGTCGGTGCGACCTTCGAGGTGGCGGCCGGCGACACGGGTCTGATCACCTTGGTGGCGGTCGTCGACGAGCCCCTCGTCGCCCCGGACCGCGCCGAGATCGAGCGTCGGATCGATCAGACCGTGCAGTCCTGGGAGGAGTGGTCGGACGCCGTCACCTACGACGGCCCGTGGGCCACCGACGTGCGGCGCAGCGCGCAGACCCTCGAGTTGGCGATCCATCCGAGCGGATCGATCCTCGCCGCACCGACCACGTCGCTGCCCGAGCAGATCGGCGGCTCGGCGAACTACGACTACCGGTACTGCTGGATGCGCGACGCCTCGTTCACCGTCGACGCGCTCCTGGCCGTCGGACTCGTGGCCGAAGCGCACCGCGCCATCACCGCCCTGCTGCGCGCCGCGCAGGGCACGCGACCCGACCTGGCGCCGTTCTACCGAATGGACGGGTCGGTGCCCGAGCACACGACGGAGCTCGACGTCAGCGGCTACCGCGATTCCCGCCCGGTGTGCTCGGGCAACCGCGCGACCGACCAGCTCCAGCTCGGGAACTGGGGCGACTTCTTCGAAGCGGTCTGGTTGTACGTGCGGCGCGGCAACGACCTCGACGAGGTGAGCGGGGCGCTCCTCGCGGACGAGGCCGACCGGGTGGCCGAGATCTGGCAGCGGCAGGACTCCGGCATCTGGGAGCTGCCCACGGCACGCCACTACACCATTTCGAAGATGGGCGCGTGGGTGGCGTTGGATCGTGCCGTGTGTCTGGCAGACGCGGGGCAGCTCACCGGCGACGTGGCCAACTGGCGCGATCAGCGTGACGCGATCCGGGCGTTCGTCGAGACCCGGTGCTGGTCGGAGGCCAAGTCGTCGTTCACCTTCCATGCCGACACCGAGGACCTCGACGCCGCGTGTCTGTTGGCGGCGCGTACCGGATTCGTCGACCCACGATCGGCCGAGGCGCTCGGGACGATCGACGCGGTGCGGCGCGAGTTGGCCGAGGGTCCGTTCGTCTGGCGCTACAGCGGCATGCGCGAGGTCGAGGGCGCGTTCGTGGCGTGTTCGTTCTGGATGGTCGAAGCACTCGCCGAGGCGGGTCGGATCGACGAGGCGACCAAGGTCTTCGAGGGCGCGCTGGCCGCGGCGAACGATCTCGGGCTGATGGCCGAGGAGTACGACCCCGAACGCGGCGAACAGCT
>JBDZVK010000043.1:0-13419 GCA_040255725.1 Actinomycetota bacterium | reverse complement strand
CGCCCAGGATGAGCACCAGCAGGACCGCGAGGACGATGGCCGTGATCGGGCGCATGATCCCAGTCTGGCCGATGAACCCGCAGGGCTCCATGCCGAACGCATCGCCGACGACCGGGCCGACCCACGGTCACGCATCGGTGACGACGCGCAGGTCCGGATCGGCGCGACGATCGGTGGACTGCACCGTTCGGCCACCTACACGATCGATCAGTGGCTGGCACAGCTCGAACAGGCCGAGGCGACCGTGCTGGCCGTCGAGAAGGAGGGCAATCGCCGCTTCGTCAGGCTCCAGGGCGACGAGAAGAGCGTGTTCACGGTGTGGTTGCTGATCGGGCAACACACCCTGCACCACGAGACGTTCATGATGCCCTCGCCGATCGAGAACCACGCCGAGTTCTACGCTCACCTGCTCAGACGCAATCACGAGTTGCGCGGTGTGGCGTTCACCGTCGGCGCCGAGGACGCGATCTTCCTCGAGGGCCGCACCCCACTGGAAGGGCTCGACGCGGAGGTGCTCGACGGCGTGCTCGGCACCCACTTCGAAGCGGTGGAGCGCTGCTTCCGGCCCGCGATGCGGATCGGCTGGCGTTCGTTGTTCCGAGGCTGATCGAACCGCCACGGAGGTTTGGAACCGGCTCGTGCCGGGTATGGATCCGTTGCCGGGGTCGCGCTTGGGGAAGGGCGGCCCCGGCGGAACGTCGCCACCTCGGCGCTCGGGCGCCGCGGTATCCGCTCATCGACGGAGGTGCCGGGCCCGGTAGCGTCGGGGCCATGACCAGGTTGCTGATCGTCGGCGGAGGACGGATGGGCGAGGCGCTGCTCGGGGGACTCCTCGACGCCTCGTGGGCTCCCGCGGACGGGATCGTCGTCGTCGAGAAGTCCCGGTCACGTGCCGACGCACTCCGGGCTGCGCACCCCGGCGTCGAAGTGCGCGCCGACCCCGCGCGGGCCGACGGCGCGATCCTGGCGGTGAAACCCGACGCGGCGCCGGCGGTGGCACGGACGGTGGCCGACGTGGGCGTCCCCCGGATCCTCTCGATCGCCGCCGGGGTGCGCACCGAAACCCTCGAAGCCGAACTCCCCGACACCTGCGCCGTGATCCGGGCGATGTCCAACACGCCTGCGCTGGTCGGCGCCGGAGCCACGGCGATCGCCGCCGGATCGCGTGCCGCCGCAGCAGATCTCGACTGGGCCGAGGAGCTGCTGCGCACGGTCGGGCAGGTGGTCCGGGTCGACGAGGACCGCCTCGACGCGGTGACGGGCCTGTCGGGGTCGGGACCGGCGTATGTCTTCCTGGTCGCCGAAGCGCTCGTCGAAGCCGGTGTGCTCAACGGACTGGACCGGGCCACCTCGACGACCCTCGCGGTGCAGACCCTGCTCGGCTCGGCCACGCTCCTCGCCGAAGGCGAAGACGACGCGGCCACCCTGCGTGCCGCGGTGACCTCCCCCGGTGGCACCACCGCCGCCGGGCTCGCCGTGCTCGAACGCGCGGGCGTGCGCGCCGCGCTGCTCGACGCGGTCACCGCCGCGGCGCGCCGCTCGGCCGAACTGGGCTGACCCTCGACCCGCCGTCGCGGGCGTCAGTGGCAGGGAACCGGCACCCGCTGGGTCAGGTCCGCGTACAGCCGACGCAGACGCGCCGCCACCATCGGCCAGGTGTAGCCGCGGGCGCGGGCGGCGGCGCGGTCACCGACGGTTGCCGCCAGCCGCGGATCGCTCAGCAGCGTGTCGATCGCGGCCGCATAGTGCGACGGGTCGCGGCCGTCGATCAGCCGGCCGGTGACACCGTCGACGACGATCGAACGCAGCCCCCCGACCGCGGCGCCGACCACGGGGATCCCGCACGCTGCGGCCTCGAGTGCGACCATGCCGAACGATTCCGATCGGCTCGGCATCACCACCACGTCGGCCGCCCGGTAGTAGGTCGACAGCACGTGATGGGGTTGCGGGTCGACCCAGCGGATCGACCCGCCGACTCCCTGCGCATCGGCGGCCGCCCGGCACGCCGCCTGCTCCCGTTCGCCGTCGGCGCCGCTCGGCCCGCCGACGACGAGCAGCACCGCGTCGGGGTGCCGGCCCTTCAGTTCGGTCAGGGCGTCGATCGCGACACCCAGACCCTTGAGCGGCTGGATCCGGCCCACGAACAACAGCACCGGGACCTCTTCGGCGAGCCCGAGCGCCCGGCGCGCTCCCGTCCGGCTCCCCGGCGAGAAGAACGCATGGTCGACTCCCGGGGGCACGGTCTCGATCCGGGCCGGATCGGCCTGGTACAGCTCGACGAGCTGTGCGGCCTCGGCCGCACCCGACGCGGTGAGCACGTCCGAGCACTGCACGACCCGGCTCTCGGCGTCGACACGCCGTTGCGGTTCCGGGTCGCCGGTCGAGGCCTTGACCCGGGCGAGGGTGTGGAACGTCGACACCAGCGGCAGGTCGAACTCGTGCTTCAACCGGTGCCCGACCTCGCCCGACAGCCAGTAGTTCGCGTGCAGCACGTCGACGGGCCGTTCGGTCAGGCGGGACTGCAACCGGTCGGTGAACTCGTCGACGATCGCGGGGAGTTTCTCCTTGGCGAGCCGGGAGGGTCCCGCGGGCACGTGCACCACCTGCACACCGGGTTCGACGTCGACGGTTTCGGGCAGGTCGTCGTCCCACCGGCGTACGTAGACCCGGCAATCGACGCCGGCGTGGGCCAGCGAGCCGACGAGTTCGCGCACGTACACGTTCATGCCGCCGCTGTCACCGGTTCCCGGCTGGATCAGCGGCGAGGTGTGCAGCGAGATGACTCCCAGAGCGGTCACGGGAGGATCAACCCCGGGCGGTCGAGGCCGACTGGCCGTCGTCGGGCGTGACGTCGGACGGTTCTTCGTCGGCTTCGTCGTCGATCGCTTCGTGCTCGGAGGTGCCGTCGACCTCGGCCTGACGCCCGACGCTCTCCGCGTGCTCGCGTCGGAACATCTCGTAGAGCTGGACCAGCGCCCGCTTGTGTTCTTCGTTCAGGTCGGGCGACCGCCGGATCTCCGCGATCAGATCGGCCGGAGCGCCGGGCTCGTCGAGGATCCCGGCCCGCACGTACAGCGTCTCCGCGCTGATGTGCAGGGCCGAGGCGATCTGCCGCAGGATCTCCGCGGAGGGCTTGCGCAGGCCGCGCTCGATCTGCGACAGGTACGGGTTGGAGATGCCCGCCATCTCCGACAGTTTGCGCAACGAGAGCTGCCCCACGTGACGCTGATCCCGGATGAACGACCCGAGGTCACGCCAGTGCTGCTCGATCTCGTCCTTCACGTCGCCCACGCTAGGCAGCTCCCGAACGGCCGCACGAACCGACCATCGACACCTCAGGCGCCTTCGCGATGCGCCTCACCGAGGACGGAGTCGATGTCGGCGGCACCGTCACGGTAGCGACGACCGAGTTCCGCGCCGAGCGTGTCGATGCGGTCGAAAAGGGCATGTCGGAGCTGCGACACCCGGTGTTCGTAGTCGACCAGACGGTCCCGCGTGCTGCGCAGCCACTCCCCCGACACCTCGGGCAGCTCGCTCAGGTGCGCGTCGAACTCCATGCCGGCGAGTTCGTCTGCGAGGCGTCCCTCGATGTGCCCGGGCGCGAGGACCTGGGGCATCGGGCCGACATGACTCGAGCGGGTCCGATCCGACAACACCGCGGGGAGCCGGGCGACGAGCTCGTCGAGGTCGAGCGGATCGCCGCCGTCCTGGCGGCGGTCGAGTTCGGCACTGACGATGTCGATCCGTCCCTGGGCGAGGCGGCGCAGGTACGACAACGACGTCTCCACCTTCTGACACCGTCGACGCATCGCGCGGAGGCGATCGGCGTCGAACGACTCGTAGCCGTCCAGAAAGCCATCGTCGAGAACCTGTTCGAGTTCGGTGTCCATGTGGTCTCCCCGGTGTCGGAATCTATCGTACGACCCGAAGAGGGCGACGGCGAACTGTCGATCAGGTCGATGACGCGACCAACCCGGCCGCGAACGCCCACACCGGTCCGAGCACGAGGAGCGAATCCAGTCGCCTGAGTGCAGGCGCCCGGGTCGTCGCATCGGGCAGCAGCCACGACGCCACGACCTGGCCGACCGGACACAGCACCATCGCCCCGACCGCGAACGCCCAGACGAGTGCGCCGTGGAACGGCGGTGCGCCGATGATCGCGGCGACCGCGGCGACCAACGCGAGCACGATCGCGCCCGCCACCGGCCCTTCGAGGAGGCTTCCGGCGCCCGAACCGATCAGGAAGTCGCCGAGATCGAACGCCATGACCATCGCCAGCAGGATCACCCCGGCGCCGATCTCGTACCGCATGGTGAGGATCACCGACGCGGCCACACCACCGGTCGGCAACGACGCCTGCAGCACGAGTGCGGCCGCCGGCAGGACCGGCCGGCGGAGGAACACCTGCGACGCACCGGCGAGCACCCCGACGACCACGGCTCCGACGAGCGCGCCGCCCAGGGCACCGGCGCCGAACGACGCCGACAGACCGACGGCGAGCGCAATTGCCATCGCGCTCCACCGCAGCAGCCGGGCGCGACTCCCGGCCCACACGTCGACGATCTGGTCGGCCGCCACCGCGGCGACCGCGGCGTACAGCACGCCCACGAGCGGGAAGTCGCCGAGCACCCGGCCGATGACGAGCGCGGCGAACACCGAGACGAACCACACCACCCCGAGACGGATCCGCGGACCCTCCAGGTCGTACGCGGGGGCCAGACGTCGTCCCGGGCGTGCGGCGCCGGGCACGAACGGCAACGGTTGCGCCGGCCGCGCGGCGCCCTTCTTCGCCGAGGGCGAACGGCGACCGGTCGTGCCGCCCCGTTTGGTGCCCGGCGATTCCCCACGTCGGGTTCCGGACCGATTCGACGTCGACGAGCGGGCACCCGCCGCGGCGCGTCGGGGTGAGGCCTTTCCCCGCAGCGACCCCGCGGCGGCGGTGGACCGGTGCGACGCCCGTGAGGATCCGCCCGAGCGTGAGGGTCGGCTCACTGGAAACCGGCGGTCGACATCGAGACCCGAGCGTAACCGCGGCCCGGGCCACCGGGTACGGTCTTCAGCCGATGTCCCGCTTGCTGCTCGTGCGCCACGGTGAGTCCGAATGGAATGCCCTGGGGCGTTGGCAGGGCCAGGCCGACCCGCCGCTGTCGGATCACGGTCGTCACCAGGCGGCGGTGGCCGCTCGGCATCTCGGTGCGATCGACCTCGTCGTCGCGTCGACCCTGCAACGGGCCCACCACACCGCGTCGATCGTCGCCGAGGCACTCGGGGTCGGCCCGGTCCGGAGTGACGCCCGGCTGATCGAACGTGACGCCGGCGAATGGTCCGGTCTCACCCGGGACGAGATCAAGTCTGCGTGGCCCGGGTATCTGGCCGAGAACCCCGAGGACCGGTGGATCGAACGGCGACCGCCCGGTTGGGAACCCGATTCGAAGTTGCTGGTGCGCGCCGAGGCGGCCCTCGCCGACACGATCGACGGCCTCGGCGCCGACGACACCGCGCTGGTCGTCACCCACGGTGGGGTCATCTACGCGCTCGAGGCCCGCTACGGAGCGCCGCGCCGCTACCTGCCCAACCTCGGTGCGCGCTGGATCGATCTGACGATCACCGACAAGGGCCCGTCGGTGACCTTGGGCGCACGGGTGCATCTCTACGATCCCGGCAACGACCCGGATCAGTTCGACGCGACGCCGCCGGATCCCCAAGCGGTCTGAGACGGAGCGTGGCCCGTCTGATCGTCGGATCGATGGTCCCCACAGCGTTCGAGCAGAGGATCCGCTTCGAGGTCTTCCTCGGTGATCGCAGCTCCGCACGACTCGCAACGGCCGTAGGTGCCCTCGTCGAGGCGCGTCAACGCCCGGGCGACCGCGCCCAGGTCAGCTTCGATCGCTGCGAGGTCGGGGAGCGCCTGTTCGGCCACGTCGTCGGACACCGATGGCCAGCGTAGCGGCCACGCAGAGCACCAGGACCGCCGCCGCGCCGATGAACCACGGGCCGGAACCCGACGTCTCGACCGGGCTCATCTGGGCGGGCAGGTGGAGCGGAGCGGTGGTGGCGGTGGTCGGCGGCACGGTCGTCGGTGGAGCGGGTTCGGGCAACACGTCACCGGTGCCGGGCGTGTCGGGGCCGGCCGCGAACGCGGCGTCGAGATGGGCCGTGGCGAAGCCGACCGGATCGGGTGAGCCGATCACCACCGTGGCGAGCGTCCGTCCGTCGCGGGTGGCCGCGGCGACCAGGCTGTGTCCGGTCCGGTCGGTGTAGCCGGTCTTGACCCCGATCGCGCCCGGGTAGATGTTCAAGAACGCGTTGTGGTTGTAGACGACGTGGGGTCTTCCGTCGCCGCCGGTGAAGTGGTAGGAGGGCATCTCGACGATCGCGGCGAGCGCCGGGTTCGACAGGAACGCCCGGGTGACGATGGCGAGGTCCCGGGCGCTGATGAGGTTGCCGCCTCCGACCGAGTCGGGGCCGTCCAGCCCGGTCGGATCCTGCACCTTGGGGTGATCGGCGAGACCGAGCAGGCGCGCTTCGGCGGCGACCTGCCGATGGAATCCCGCCATGGAGCCACCACCGGCCTCGATCGCCAGGGCCATCGCCGTGTCGTTCAGCGACGCGATGAGCATCGCGTGCAACAGGTCGCCCGCCCGCCAATGCGACCCCGGCTCCATCGTCAGCTTCAGCGGCGACACGTCCGCTGCCTGACGGGTGATGGGCACCTCGTCGTCCATCGGGACGTTGGCCTCGACGATCAGCGCCGTGAGCAGCTTGATCGTGCTCGCCACCCCCACGGGTTCGCGTGCGTTGCCGGCGTCGATCACCTTGCCCGTGTCGACGTCGAACGTGATCGACGCCTTGGCGGTCGGCCCGGCCGGTGCCGCCACCGCCGGCGCCGCGGAGGCGACGGGAGCGGGCGACACCGTACTCATCGCCACCACGAGCGCGCCGACCCACACGGCCGCCCGACGGATCATCACGCCGACCACTCTCGCGAACCGACCACCGAGCGTGCGAAATCGGCCACGATTCAGGCGACGCGGGACTCCAGGTCGACCAGGTGCAGCCCCGGCACGACCGATTCGGTGACCTCGACGACCCAGGGGTGACAGGTGAACACGACGACCTGCCGGTTCTGGGCGACATCGGCGAGCACCCGGGTCGTCGTCTCGGCCCGTTCCGGGTCGAAGTTGACGAGGATGTCGTCGAGCAACAGCGGCAGCGACTGGTGGTGCTGCTCGGCCAGGGCGAGTCGCAGACACAGGTACACCTGTTCGACGGTGCCGCGACTGAGCCCCCGGGGCTCGTGTGGACGACCCTTGGCATCGACGACCGTCAGCCGGGGAGTTGCATCGTCGGCCGGGTCGAGCCGGATCGTCGTGTAGCGCCCCTCGGTGATCTTGTCGAGGTGGGCCTCGGCCCGCTGGAGGACCGCCGGCTGTCGTTCGTCGAGGTAGCGCTCGAGCGTCCGGTCGATGAGTCCTGCCGCCAGGTGCAGCACCGTGAACGAGCGGATGGAACGGACCAGGCGCTCGACCAGTTCCTCACGCTGCAGGGCGAGGGTCGGCAGATCGGCCGACTCTTCGATCGACGCCACCTCGCTCTCGATCGCCCCGACCTCCCGCAGCACCTCGTCGCGTTCGGTGGCCAACGCACGGGCCTCCTCGAGCGCCCGGGCGCGCCCGGCGACCCATTCGTCGGGCGTGCGCTCGGCCAGCGCAGTCCGGTCGGTTTCGGCCTGTGACCCCGACTCGGTCGCCAGGCGTCGTTCGAACGCGGCGATGTCGCGGGTGAGCACGCCACGGCGTTCGTGCTCCGCGAGTCGTCTGCGGAGCTGCACCTCGTCGGTCACGCCGGCCGTCGCGTACGTCGCGTCGAGGTCGGCACGGGCCTCGGCCGCGAACTTCTCGGCACGGGCGAGTTCGCCCCGGAACACCTCGCACTGGTCACGCACCCGTGCGACCTCGCGCTCGGCATCGCCGGCCTGGGAGATCCCTTCGGCGATCGCGGCCACGACGGCCTGCAGCTCGCCGATCGACGAATCCACTCGAGGCGGCGTGACCGTCACGGGTACCGACCCGGAGGGCCCTCCCGACCGCAGTGGTGTCCGCGACGCCTGTTCGGCCCGGTCGGCCAACTCGATCACCGACTTGGGCGCTTCCTCGAGCGCCGAGTGCAGTTCGCTCAGACGGCGCTCGGCCACGCTGATCTGGTCGGCGAGGGCACGGGCCGAGTCGAGGTGCGTCAGCCATTCGTCGACACCTTCGGGTCGCAGAGCCGCGGGGAGCTGGTGTTCGGCCAGCCACTCCTGCCATGCCTGAAGGGCCCGGTCGTGGGCACGGCTCAACTCGGCCAGGTGGTCCTTCTTGGCGCGCATCGCCGCCCGGGCGGTCGACAGACGGTTGTCGGCGGCCACGAGGGCGGTCAGCGCCGCGGACTGACGGTCGCGTTCGGCTTTCGCGGCGGCGACCTGACCCATCTCCGGCAGCCCCGCGAAGCCCAGGATCTGCGCCGTGTCGACGCACTTGCGCTCGATGATGTCGATCTTCGCGGCCAACTCGCGCCGCGCCCCCTCGTCGAGGTGATCACCCGACCCGGCCGCCACCGCGAGAGACGCCCCGCCCACGACGATCGCGGCGACGCCGAGAACCGCGCCGGCCAGCACGCCGGCGACCAGGCCGGCGGCCACCGCAGCCACGGCAAGGGCCACAGCGAGGCCCACCAGCACGTGGCGTGGTTGCAGCCCCGACGTGGCCTTCGCTTCCGCCTGGTCCCCGCTGCGGGCGCTGCCTTCGGCCGCGGCGAGGTCACGCCGGTAGCTCTCGAGATCCTTCAGGTCCTCCGACAGACGATCGAGCAGCAGGGCCTCGCGTGCCGCCCGGTCCGATTCGATGCGCAGCGACTGGGCCGACAGGTCGCCGGGGGCGGTCTCCATCGCCTCGGTCGCGGTCGCCGCGGCGGCCTCGGCCTCGAAGACCTCCTTGGACTGCATCTCGACGTCGTCGGCGGCACGTCGCCGCGCCGTCGCCTTCTCGTCGAACGCGTTGCGGGTCACCTTCAGGTGGTCTCGAGCCGCGACCACCTTGCCGATGCGCGTCAACTCGGTCGCATCGCGCACCCCGATCGCGTCGAGTTCCGCGGCGAGCCGGCGCTTCAGTTCGGCGAGTTCCTCGCCGCGGGTCCTGGCCTCCTCCTCCTGCTGGGCCCAACCACCGAGCCGGTGCTGGAGCGCGGCGAGGTCGGGCTGGAGCGCCGCGAGGTCCGGGAGGTGACCGGCTTCGAGCACCTCGAGCTGAGCGAGCGCTCGGTTGAGATCTTCGGTCCGGGTGGCGATCTCGGTCGACGTGGCCTCCACGGCGGCCAACGCCCGCGTGAGGCGCTCACTCGTGTCGGCCGGCAGATCCACGGCTTCGTCGCCCATCGCGTCGAGTTCGGCCCGGGCGTCGGCAGCTTCGATGTACGCGGGCCACAACTCGGTGAGCCGCTCGGCCCGCTGGACCACCCGCTCGGCGGCCCGTTCGGCCTCGGCCAGATCGTCGGCCCGACGCCGTTTGGCCTCGAGTGCCTCGCGGCGCTCACCGAGGTCACGCGCCGCGTGCTGCGCTTCGGACAGGCGCGCCTCCACCGCGCGCAGCTCCTCACGGATCGCCGCCACCTCGGTGGACTGGGCCCTTGCACGGTGGATCGCGCCGGCGCGGTCGCGCAGCTCGTTGCGGGCCCTGGTCGCGATCCGACCGGCGCCGGTGACCCCGGCCGAGAGCAGGTGGTCCTGCAGGTCGCCGTCGGTCAGCGCGGCGAGGTCGTTCAACTCGTCGAGGCCGATCGCGAAGATCTTGTCGTACACCTTCCGGCTCAGACCCCCGAGCAAGGCGGTGAGTTCGGCGTCGCCGCGCGCTTTGCCGTCGGGGCCCAGAAGGGTCGACTCCCCCGCCCGCGAGCCCTTCTTCTCGAGGCGCGACAGCACGAAATCCTCACCGTCGGACGACAGGTACAGCCGGCCCGATCGCATCGCTCCCGACGACGGGTTGTAGCGCGGATAGTTGGTGTTGCCCGCCGGAAAGCCGAAGAGCACCCCGAGCACGAAGTGACGCAGGGTCGATTTGCCCGCCTCGTTCGGTCCGAAGACCACGGTGAGTCCCTCGGTGAGTCCGGTGCGTTCGACGTCGGTGAGCGCCCCGAACGCGTCGATGGACCATCCCTCGATGTGCATGCTCAGGGCCTCTTCCGGTGGTGAGTGGTCGGTTCTTCCATTGCCTCAGGAGTCCTCCATGAGGGCGACGAGCGCGGTGGTGACCGCTTCGTCGAACAGCTCCGGATCGTCGGCTGCGGGTGCCCGGTCGCCGAGCCAGTTGCGGTATTCGACCCCGATGGAGGGCACCCATTCGGCTCGGGCGCCACCGTGTTCGACCTCGCGGAGCAGGTCGCCGATGAAGTCGTCGCCCGAGGCCCGCTCGGCGATGTCGATGGCGGGCCGGGTCCGCCAGACGAGATCGTCCCACCAGATGAACGGCTCGGCGTTGCGGGCCAGGTCGCGCAAGCGGGCGAGAAGATCGGCGCGACGGTTCTCGGGGGCGAGGTCGTCGTGCAGGTGGCCGTTGCCGACGATGTGGCCACGCACGACGATGGGCCGATCGCCGGCGTCGGTGCGACACGCCTCGGCGGCGTCGACGAGGGCCTGCTCGAGATCGTCGAGGTGCTTGTCGTCGATCGCGACCTCGACATGGTCGAAGCGCACCGTGTCGAGCGCGACGAACCGGGTGGTCGCCGTCGTGCCGTCGACGTCGACGATCACCGCGCCCTTGGGTCCCTGTTCGCTGGGCTTGGGACTGCGTCCCTGCAGGTTGCCCGGGTAGACGACCAGCGGATGGCCGTCGCCGAGTTCGCTGCGCCGGTGGATGTGCCCCAGTGCCCAGTAGTGGTACCCGCCGGCTCGCAGGTCGTCGAGCGAGCACGGACTGTACGGCTTGAAGTCGGACTGGCCGCCGACGTTCGCGTGCAGCACCGCCACGTGGAAGCCCTTGCCTTTCGCCGGGGGGAAGCGCAGGGCGAGGTTCTCGGTCTCTTCACGGGTCTCGTAGCTGATCCCCGACACGGTCGCCACGAGGGTGTCGTCGATCCGCACCTCCGCGCGGCCGACTTCGTCGGCGCCGAAGATGGTCACCTCGGGCGGGAACTCGCCGATCGCGGAGAAGCCCTCGCCGATGGGGTCGTGGTTGCCGTAGACGACGTAGGTCGAGATGCCGGCGTCGGCGAGTCGGGCGAGGCCGTCACGGAAGGCGAGCTGGGCGCGCACCCCGCGGTCGGTCCCGTCGTAGATGTCACCGGCGAGGACGACGAACGCCACGCGCTCGGCGATCGCGGTGTCGATCAGGGTCTCGAAGGCACGGAGCGAGGCGTCGCGCAGGTCGCGGGCGATCCGGTCGGGCACCCCGGTCAGGCGCGTGAACGGGGTGTCGAGATGCAGGTCTGCCGCGTGCAGGAACCGAAATCGCATGCATGCCCTTCCATGGGGTCGCCTCGATCGTGCCGAAGGCCACACTACCGGTCGGCCGGCACCCGTGCTCGGACACGTCCCCGGCCCGGGTCTCGACCGTCGCCGCGACCGGCGGCGTGGCGTGACGCGCGTTGGCTACGCTGCACCCTTGACGCGACCGTCGGCTTCGGTGCGGACCGGTCGCCGACCAGGGGAAAGGGGCCCGGCCCATGACCGATGTCGAAACCGATGACCAGGCGACCTTCGAGTTCGGCGGCGTTCACCACGTGGCGTTGGTGTCTTCCGACATGGGTCGCACGGTCGACTTCTACTCGGGCGTGCTGGGGATGCCCTTGGTCAAGACCGTGGTGCTGCCCGAAGGCGGGGGCCAGCACTTCTTCTTCGACATCGGCAACGGCGACACGCTCGCCTTCTTCTGGTTTCCCGACGCGCCACCGGCCGCGCCGGGCATCGCGGCACCGCGCGGCTTCCCGACCGATCTCGATCTGCTCTCGGCGGTCGGTTCGATGAACCATCTGGCGTTCTCGGTGCCGGCGGAACGCTTCGATGCGAAGGTCGCGTTGTTGGATGCGAAGGGCATCGCCCACACCGAGGTGTTGAATCACGACGATTCCGAATGGGGCGTCGCGCCCTCTGCCGACGACGAGGGCGTGTACGTGCGCTCGGTGTACTTCTTCGACCCCGACGGCGTGCTGTTGGAGCTGGCAGCGTGGACGCGCACGTTCACCGAAGCGGATGTCGCCCACGAACCCGCCCGACCGACCGCCGTCGCCGGCTGAGCCGATCACGAGGAGTCCGTCCGTGCCCCGCCTGCGTCAGGTTTCCCGCGCCGACACCGACGACCGCACGGTCATCGGCATGTACGACTACGTCTTCGGTGATCGAGACCCGGTGGCCGAGCCGGGTACGCCCGACGGGACGCCGGGGAACTGGTGGACGACGTTCGCGCTGGTGCCCTCGGTGTTGGAGCACTGCGTCGGCGGGTTCGCGCTGTACCAGAACCCCCACCACATCGACCCGAAGCTGCGCGAGCTCGGCCAGTTGCGCGTGGGTTGGGCGAGGGCGAGCAGGTTCGTGTACTCCCAGCACTGCAAGTCGGCCCGCTCGGCCGGGGTGCCCGAGGAGCAGATCGCCGCGATCGCGCACTGGCAGGTCGCCGAGTGCTATTCACCGCTCGAGCGGGCACTGCTCGCGTATGCCGACGCACTGGTCTACGACGGCGGACGCGTGGCCGACGGGGTGTTCGCGGTGCTCGGGGAGCACCTGAGCGACGAGGCGATCCTCGAGTTCACCTACATCACGGCGCTCTACGACATGCACGCGGTGATGTCGAGGGCGCTGCGCACCGAGTTCGACGACGTCGACGAGGCGATGGTCGAGGTCCCCCCGCCTGCCGATCCGCCCCCGGGCGTCCGCGTCGGCCCCGACCCCGACGCCTGACCCGTCCCCAGACCAACTTCGGGGCAGTATGCGCCATCAAACCGCGCTGCAGTCGGCGAGCACGCGCCGCTGCCTCCGAAATTTGCAGGGAATTGCCGCTGTGAGCGGCAATTCCCTGCAAATTTGCCAGACCACACGCATTCAGGCGGGTGGGAGGCCTTGTTGGGTGTCGAGCATCTGGGCCATGACGGTACGGATGAACTCATCCGCCTCGTCGGTCAGCCCGCCCGCGACCCCGCCGTAGACCGCGCCCGAGAACGGGGTCTCGTCGGGGTGCTCCCGGGCATAGGCAACCGCCTCGGCGAGGTCCGCCGCGAACGCGTCGGCAACCCCCGGTTCGGTCTGGGGGCGGGTCACACACATGTGCAGCGCGTTCGGGTACTGCTGGCCGTTGAACCGCCAACTCTTCTCACGCATGCGGTCGTTGATGATGTACACGTCGAAGGCGTCGGAGGTGAAGCTGAACAGGAACGTCGGGTTGCCGATGATCCGCA
>JBDZVK010000370.1:0-2507 GCA_040255725.1 Actinomycetota bacterium | reverse complement strand
CCGCACCCACCAGCGGCCGCCCGGCCGCGACCCCGGCCCACGCCGCGGCGCTCCACGCCGACACGCTCACCGGCACCGGAGCGCCCGGGTGGCGCTTCGCCAGGGAGGCCGCGGACGTCCCGTACGCGAACCGGCGGGCCAACCACCGCCGCGGCGACGTGCGCACATCGTGGGAGGCCGTCGCCGCGGGCACGTAGCGAAGACGCCGGTCGTGTGCCAGGCGCCAGACCAGGTCGACGTCCTCGCCGACGCCGAGGCTCTCATCGAACCCACCGGCGCGTCGGATCTCGTCGGTGCGGGCCACGACGCACGCCGACGGCACGTACGCCACACGGGACCGCGGCGCGATCCGAGCCGGCCGGTCGCCGAGGTCGAGCGACGAGCGGCGCGTCTCGAAACGGGCGATCGCGCGACGCAGACGCCGGCCGATCATCGAGCCGTCGGCAGCAGCGTCGCCGTCGCTCCAGCGCCGGGGGTCGGCGCGGACCCGTGGCGCGACGAGCGCGACGCGGGGATCGGCGAAGTGGACGAGCAGCGCCACCAGCCAGTCCGCAGCCGGCACGCAGCCCGCGTCGAGGTAGGCGACGAGCGGAGTGGTGACCTCGGCGGTGCCGGTGTTGCGGGCTGCGGCCGGACCGCCGTTGCGACCGCGCCGGATCAGCCGGGTCGACCGTCGCCCGGCGAGTGCCACGGTCGCCGCGACGGCGTCGGCCTCGGGCGAGGCGTCGTCGACGACGACGATGCGTGCGCACGGTTCGGGCATGCGCGCCAACGCCGCGAGCGTCTCCGACAGGGCCCGGACCTGGCCGAACACCGGGATCACCACGGTCACGTCATCGGGGGTGAACGGACCCGGTCCCGGCTCGGGGTGAGCCATGCCGGTGTCGACGAGTCGGTCGACCACCTCCCGCGAGGCCACGTGACCGAGGTCGACCGGACGGGCGAATCGCAGCACCTTCAGCGGCGACCCGCCCACCAGGACCCGTCCACCGTCGAGCACGCGCAGCGACGCGTCGGCGACCACGCGACCTGGCCACGACCCGCGTCGCCGCCGGTCAACCGCCATGAGCGGTCATACCGGCATCGACCGGCAGCACGGCGCCGGTGATCGCCGCGGCCGCGTCCGAACACAGATACGCCACCAGCGCGGCGACCTCGGCGGGCTCGACGAGCCGGTCGAGAAGATGATGGGTCCGGAACGTCTCGGCGTCGTCGAGCCCGTACACCGCCGCCGACGCGTCGAGGATCGGGGTGCGGGTCGAGCCTGGACACACGACGTTCGCGGTCACCCCGTGGGGGGCGAGCTCGGCTGCGAGGGACCGCACCAGGCCGATCACCCCGTGCTTCGAGGCGGCATAGGCGCTGAGCCGGGGCAACCCGGTCGTTCCCGCTGCAGAGGACACGGCGACGAAGCGTCCACGCGGAGCGTCGTCGTCGGCGTCGCCACCGGAGGCCAGGATCGCCGGGAGCGCCGCCCGGGCGAGGTGCCACATGCCGGTCAGGTTCACCTCGAGCTGGGCGTCCCAGGCGGACTGGTCGGCATCCCAGGTCTCCGTGCCGCCCGCGAGGACCCCGGCACAGCCGATCGCCGCGTCGAGCCGACCGAACGCCGCCAGCGCCACCTCGACCGCGGCGCGCAGCGCGGCGGGGTCACGGACGTCCGCGACCACCGACCGGGCCGCCTCCGGCGCGGCGGCCGCGACGGCGTCGAGCTCGGCGCGTGTGCCGAGCGCGTAGCCCAGACGTGGGTCGTCCGCGCACACGTCGGTGGCCACGACCCGCCAGCCCGCGGCGACCAGCGCGGCGACCGTCGCCGCGCCGATGCCCCGGGCCGCCCCGGTGACCAACGCGACCGGCCCGGTCGACCCGGGCATCAGTAACCGCCCCGGCGCGTCTCGCCTCGTTCCTCGCGCTCGGCCGCACGGATCCCGTAACCGAACACGATCGCCGGGGCCAGCAGGATCGACCCGATCAACATGGCGGCGACGATCGTGTCGACCAGCCACCCGGCGAAACCCAGGATCGCCCCGCACACGAACGCCACGACCGCATAGGCGAACAGGCCGTAACCGACCCGCTTGCCGACCTTGACGTAGGTGGCCAGCCGGGCCCGGTGGGCGAGCACCTCGTCGTCGGTCTTCTCGGCACGGCGCGGCGTCACGGTGCGTTCGTGATCGCGCCGAGCTTGGCGTGGATCGACTTGTCGGCCTTGTACATGGCCGTGAACTGTTCGAACAGCGCGTCGTAGGTGGCCTTGTTCGCCGGGTTCGGGTGGAAGGTGCGTGCCACGGGCACCTCGGTGGCGAGATCGTCGACGCGGGCGTGACCGAGCGCGACCGAGGCGATCAGCGCGGCCCCCCGGACGTTCGCCTGGCGCGGGTCGGCCATCTGGTTGACGTCACGGTCGAGCACGTCCGCGTGGATCTGACACCACAGCGTCGACAACGCACCCCCGCCGATGAAGTTGAGCGTGTCGAGCCGGTGCTTGGTGAACTTCTCGACCGCTT
>JBDZVK010000369.1:0-2520 GCA_040255725.1 Actinomycetota bacterium | reverse complement strand
GTCGGCGGCACCGCAGACCTCGACGAGATCCGCGCGATCTTCACCGGCTTCTGAGGCCGGCGGTGCGGACGGGCGCGGGCGTCCGGATGTCGCTTCAGCCGATCGGGGTGGGCAGCTCGGCCGTCGCCGTGGCGGACTGGCCGGGATGGAGATGCCCGATGTAGCCGCCCGAGTAGCCGGCGTAGTCCCAGCCGGGAGGCAACTGCACGCTGAACACCTGGTGCGGGTTCTGCCAGCTCGGCTCGGGGTTGTCCCGGGTCCACACCTTGAAGGTGAACGTGTCGCCGACGATCCGTCCGCACAGGTGCCACGGGGGCTGCACCATGAGGTTCGTCGCACGTCCGTCGATGGTGGCGATGCGCCCGACCACCCGCGACACGTCGAAGGTCCGCAACAACTTCATCGGGACGGGGAACCTCGTGTCCCACACGTGCACGTTGAACAACCACGTACCCGCATACAGCACGTTCTCGGTGAGCGTGACGGCGCGGAGCCCTTCGTTGTGGGCGCCGACCGACGCGATGCGCATCGCCAGGCCGGGTTGGATCGGTCCGCCCTGGACCGACGCGGAGGTCTGATCCCACGTGATGCACGTCTGGTCGTCGACGGCCGGCTCGGTGTCGGCCCGCCAGAAGACCTCCCGAATGTTCGGATCGGTCACCCCGGCCGGCATCGAGGCCGTCACGGTGTCGGTGCCGACCTGGTAGTCGTAGGTCGCCCAGTTCTGGGTGGTGAGGCTGGCGTGGCGGATCTGCAGCGGCTCGACGGCCGGATCCAGCGGGGCCGCGAGCCGGCCGCCGCCGTTGTGCGACGTCAGGTGCGGTTCCGGGTCGGTCGTGGCGACCGTCGTCGTCGCGACGGTGACCGACGAATGCGCACGTGCCCCGGTCGTCGACTCCGTCGCGCGGTTGGCTTCGGAGCCGCACGACGTCGCCACCATGGCGGCCGCGACGACGACTCCCAGAATGCCGCTGAGGCGTTGGCGGCGGGATCCGGCTCGTGCGCTCATGAGGCGCGAAATGCTAGCGCTCCGCGGTGGTGGTGTGCGCAGCTCGGTCGGGGTGCTCGGGTCAGCCCGAATCCGCCGGAACCGTCGTGGTCGTGGACGGCGCCACGGTCGTCGTGGCGGCGGGAACCGTCGTGCTCGTGGACGGCGCCGCGCTCGTCGTGGATGTCGCACCGAGCAGTTCCTGGCAGCGCGGGGTGTTGACCATGTCGGGCGCGAGGCACAGCGGCATGGTGGTCACCGCGCTGAACGACGCCGACTGCCCGTCGTGGAGGTGGCCGATGTAGCCGCCCGAGTAACCGGCGTAGTCCCAGCCGTCGGGCAGGGTCGTGGTGAACACGTGAGTGGGGTCGTCCCAGGCGGGTTCGGGGTTCGACCCGGTCCACAGCTTGAAGGTGAACTGGTTCCCGAGGGTCCGGGCGCACACGTGCCAGGGCGGAGGAACCAGTGACAGTTGCGTGTCACCGTTCTCGTCGACCGTCGAGGTGATCACGAGATCCCAGAGGTCGAACTGGCCCACCAGGGTGAACGGGCTGCCGGACTTCGTCGTGTCCCAGGTGTGGACGTTGAAGATCCAGACGCCGTACGACCAGACGTTCTCGGTCACCGTGACCGCCTTGATGCCCTTCCCGTCCGTCCCGGTCGGGGCGATCCGCATCGCGAGCCCGGGTTGGACCGGTTCGCCACCTGGGGAGGCGGCGTTCGTGAACCAGGTGATGCACGCCTGTTGGTCGTCGTAGTAGGGCGTCTCGGTACGCCAGAACGCCTCGCGGATGCTCGGGTCCGACGGAGACGGCGCCGCCGCGGTGACCGTCGAATCGTCGGCGGTGAAGGTGTACTGGTTGCCGCTGTCGGAGTAGAGGGTGCCGTGGCGGATCGGTCCGGCGGCCGTGCCGAAGACCGGACTGGTACACGCCGACGCGATGAGACCGACGGCCACCACGATGCCCAGGAGCCCGAGCTTCTGGCGCCGATGTGTGACCTTCATGGTGACCCTCCCTGACGATCGTCGGACGAACGCCGCGATGCTACCGACCGCAACCGGGACGGTCCAGCAGCCGCTCGGCGACCGGTCACCGCCCGGCCGGCTCGCCGCCGAAGGGCACCGGGCTGCTGTGGTGGAGCTGCAGGGAATCGAACCCTGGTCCGTCGAGCGTTCTTCGCACGTGCTACGACCATTCCCGAGTCTGAGCCTTCACGGCCGGCTCACCGCCGGGTCGGTGCGGGCTTGCGCCCTTCCGTCTCGTCTTTCCGAGAGGTCAGTGGTCTTTCTCACCGTCAGCGGTCTTTCCCGCCGCCAATCCCCACTTCTGTTGCCGGGCTGTGAGGATCAGGCCCCGCGTGCCATCGCTGGTCGCTGTGACTCATCGTTCACCTGATCAGATCAGGCGGCGAGAGCGAAGTCGCCCTTGGCGCTTCTTTGGGTGCCCCGTTTTGAGAGTCTGAGCAACTCTGGTCGCACGAACGAGTCCCGGTCACGACGTCGAAACCGATCAGCCCCGTAGGTGTTGAAC
>JBDZVK010000042.1:0-13563 GCA_040255725.1 Actinomycetota bacterium | reverse complement strand
TTGAAGAACGCCGGGATCGTCTGGGCCATCATCGACCCGAACTCCGCGAACGTCTTCGGCACGGCACGCACCGGTCCGGTCGTGGTCACCGGCGGCGGTTTCGGGCCGTAGCGGATCCCGAGCATGCCGATGGCGTCGGGGGCATCGTCGCGGGGGACGACGTGGACGCTCACGTGGCGGAGATCGCCGTTGCGTCGGATCAGGAAGTCGGCGTCGGTGTTCGCCAGCGGTGCGATCAGGGGCCCCAGGTCGTGGTAGTCGGCGAGTCGCTGCCCGTCGATGGCGACGATCTCGTCGTCGGGCCGGATGCCCGCCTCGGCTGCCGGGCAGTGGGCGTAGACGTCGCCGACCTGGGTGACGTTCGACTCGGCCTGTGAACGGGCCAGCGCCCCGCCCGGCGCACCGGAGAACACCAGGATCACGAAGATCAACACCAGGGCCTGGACGAAGTGCATCGTGGAACCGGCCACCGCGACCCCGAAGCGCTGCCAGAACGGCTTGGCCCGGTAGGTGCGCGCCTCGTCCGCGGGGTCGACCTCCTCGGCCATCGACATGCCGATGATCTTCACGTAGGCGCCGGCCGGGATGAGTTTGACGCCGTACTCGGTCTCACCCCGACGGAACGACCACAGGCGCGGACCGAATCCGATGAAGAACTCGGTGACCTTCATCCCGGCACGCTTGGCCATGACGAAATGGCCGAGTTCGTGCAGGAAGATCATCAGCACCAGACCGGCGACGATCGCCAGGCCCCACCAGCCCGTGTAACGGACCAGCACGACCAGCGCGAGGGCCATCAGGCCGACACGCAGCCAGTGCGACCCCGGCGTCGACTCGTCGGAGGCCGAGGTCGGCGGGGGTGGAGGCGGAGGTGGGTTGGCGGGGTCGCTCACACGGTCCTCGCTGCGATCAGGTCGCCCGCCACGACGCGTGCCGAGCGGTCGAGTTCGAGCACGTCGTCAACGCTGGAGAGCATCCTTCCATCATGCCGTTCCATGGCGTCGGAAAGAACCTCGGCGATCTCGATCCATCGGATTCGTTCGTCGAGAAACGCGGCGACCGCCACCTCGTTCGCGGCGTTCAGCCACGTCGGCGCCCCGCCGCCGGCCCGCGCCGCGGCGAAGGCGAGGTCCAGGCACCGGAACGTGGCCCGATCGGCCGGTTCGAAGTCGAGCCGACGCGGTTGGGACCAGTCGATCCGGCCGAAGGCCTGGGCCGAACGGTCGGGCCAGTTGAGCGCGTACGAGATCGGCAGGCGCATGTCGGGCAGCGACAACTGTCCGATGGTCGACGCGTCGTCGTAGGTGACCATCGAGTGCACGATCGACTGGGGGTGCACCACCACCTCGATGTCGTCGAGACCGATGCCCACCCCGGCGTCGCCGGCCGGCGTGCCGAACAACTCGTGCGCCTCGATCACCTCGAGGCCCTTGTTCATCAGGGTCGACGAGTCGACCGTGATCTTGGGACCCATCGCCCAGGTCGGATGGGCCAGAGCGTCGGCGACGGTCACGGCGGCGAGTTCGTCGGCCGTCCGCCCACGGAACGGTCCACCGCTCGCGGTGAGCACGAGGTGGTCGACCCGTCGGGGCGCGACCGGCGCATGCCGGTCGCCGGACGTGGGACGACCCCGTCCGTCCGTGTAGCCGCCGGCGCGCAGGCACTGGTGCAGGGCGGCATGCTCGGAGTCGACCGGGATCAGCTCCGCGCCCGGCGTGCGCCTGGCCACCTGCACCACCGGGCCGGCGGCGATCAACGACTCCTTGTTGGCGAGTCCGAGCCGCCTGCCCGAGGAGAGCGCGGCGAGGGTGACCCCCAGACCCGCGAATCCCACGATGCCGTTGACGCACACGTCCGCCTCGCCCGCGATGCTCTCGAGCGCACCCGCTCCGGCTCGCAACTCGCAGCCCGGGGGCAGGGCACCGGCGAGGTCCGCGGCGTGTGCGTCGTCCGCGACGGCCACCACGTCGGGTCGGTGCCGGAGGGCCTGGTCGACGAGCGCCTCGACCGAGCGGCCGGATGCGGCGAGCGCCCGCACATGGAACCGTCCGGGGTCCCGGCCGACGACGTCGAGGGTCTGGGTCCCGATCGAGCCGGTCGAGCCGGCCACGGCGACCTCGATCACATCCAGTGCAGTCCCACGATCAGGTAGTACACGGCGGGCAACACGAACAACAGACCGTCGATCCGGTCGAGCACGCCGCCGTGGCCCGGGATGATCGTTCCCATGTCCTTCACTCCCAGATCGCGCTTGACCAACGACTCGCACAGGTCACCGAAGGTGGCCGCGATGCCCACGACGACACCCATGACGAGGCCGTGACCGACGCCGTGGAACGGCGTCCCGAGCCCGACACCGCCGAGGATCAGACCGACGACCGCGGCGACGACCACCCCACCGACGACCCCCTCGACGGTCTTGTTGGGGCTCGCCGCCGACAGCGGTCGGCGCCCGAACGAACGTCCGAGAAAGAAGGCCCCGACGTCGTAGAGGACCGTCGTGATGATGATCGCCAACAGGACCCCGCGGCCGTCCGGGGCACGGACCAGCAGCGTGGCGAACGAACCCAACAGGCCGATCCAGAGCACCCCGACCAGGGTCGAGCCGACCCCTTCGAGGACCGGCGAGTCGCCGCCGGCGCCGACCAGGTACCACACCACGGCGAACACCGTCGCGAGCGCCAGCATCAGAGGTACCGCGGGTTCGCCGCGCCAGTACGTGGCCAGTGGGAAGGCGATCGCGGCGATGAGGCCGAGCAGCGCCGCCGGGCGCAGGCCGGCCCGCTGGGTCGCGCCGAAGTACTCGATCGCCGCGAAGGCGATCACGGCCGTCGCCAGGACCGCGACCACCGCGGATCCGAGGGCGAAACAGATCAGGGTGACGCCGGCGATGGCCAGTCCGGCCGCGACCGCCGTGGGGACGTCCCGACCGGCGCCACCGCCGGGGTCCGCGCCACGAGCCAGTTCGGCATCGTGGGGGCGGCGGGGTCTCCGCCGCCGCTCGCGCGCCCCGCCCGCGCCCGACTCGCCGGCACTCGGTGCTGCGAACAACGGGACGTCGTCGAAGTCCTCGAGGGTGGGGTCGTCGTCTCCCGTGAACAGATGGGTCTCGCCGGTGACCGACCGGGCCCGCTCGGCGCTCGCCGCGGCGGTCCGCTGCGACGCGACCTCCTCGATCCCCTCGAAGGAGAACAGGTCGTCGTCGGTGGGGCGGTCGCGTTGGTCGAGCGCGCCGATGGGTTCGTCGTCGGAAAGGGCCGCGGTGTACTCGCCGGTGTCGTCCCAGTCGTCGTCGGCGCCGCGCCAACGGGTCGGCGACGAGGTCGCGAACGACGACCAGGCGTCCAGGTCGTCGTCTTCGTCGTCGCCGACGAGCACGGCCGGCACCTCGCCGGTCGGCGGGTCGGTCCACGGCGGCAGCTCGACGGTTCCCGAGGTCTGCGGGTCGTCGCCGGGCAGGTCCCGACCCACCACGGCCGGCCGGATCAAGTCTCCCGGGTCCGAATCGGCGTCGAGCGGGAACCGGAGCGCAGGCCGCGCCCCTTCCGGGGTCGTCGGCGGCCGGTCGCCGAAACGCGGCTCCTCCTCGGACTTCCGTGGCGCGACGTCGCCCCGCTCGACGGCCTCTGCGGCCTCTTCCGCACCGATGATCCGGACCCCCTCGGTCGGGTCACGGGGTGCTTCGTGTTCGTTACGGTCGCTCTGGTCGTCCATGGTGGGACCTCCTCGAGGACTCGGGCTTCTCGGTCTGCATCCGGGGGCGTCAATCCTCGAGCAGTTCGCGTTCTTTTTGGGCCAACGCCTGGGAGATCTGCGCCTCGTAGGTCTGGGTGATCCTATCGAGATCCTTGTTGGCCCTCGACAGGTCGTCGTCGGAGACATCCGCCTCGTCGGCGAGTTCCTCGAGTTCCCGTCGGGCGGTCCGGCGCGCATTGCGCACCGAGATCCGGCCCTCCTCGGCGAGCCCCTTGACGACCTTGACCAGCTCGGCCCGACGCTCCGCGGTGAGCGGCGGGAACACGAGACGGATGACCGTGCCGTCGTTCGACGGGTTCAGTCCCAGGTCGGCGAGCTGGATGGCTCGTTCGATCGCGGCCATCGCTCCCTTGTCGAACGGGGTCACCAGCAGCTGCCGCGCCTCGGGAACCGAGAACGACGCCAACTGCTGCATCGGCACCTCCGACCCGTAGTACTCGACGGGCAGCTTGTCGATGAGCGCCGGGGTCGCACGACCGGTCCGCACGCCGGTGAACTCGCTCCGGGTGTGCTCGACGGCCCGCGCCATCCGCTCGGTCGCGCCCTCGGTCACGACCTCGATCAACTCAGAACTCATACGACCAGGGTACCCAGGTCTCGTCCCTCGAGAATGGACCTGATGTTGCCGTCGGTCATCAGATCGAACACCACGATCGGGACCCGGTTGTCCATGCACATGGTGATCGACGTCGCGTCCATCACCTTCAGCCCCCGGTTCAGCACGTCCAGGTAGCTGATCTGTTCGAGCTTCTCGGCATCGGGGTTGGTCCGGGGGTCGTCGGTGTAGACACCGTCCACGCCCGAGTGGCTTCCCTTCAACAGCACGTCCGCGCCCATCTCCACCGCCCGCAGCGCCGCGGTCGTGTCGGTGGTGAAGTACGGGTTTCCCGACCCGCCGGCGAAGATCACCACGCGGCCCTTCTCGAGGTGGCGCAGCGCACGTCGGCGGATGTAGGACTCGGCGACCTGCGACATGTGGATCGCCGACTGCACCCGGGTGGGCTGATCGAGGCGCTCGAGCAGGTCCTGGAGGGCCAGCGCGTTGATCACCGTGGCGAGCATGCCCATGTAGTCGGCCTGGGCACGGTCCATGCCCGCGCCCGCGCCGGTCATCCCCCGCCAGATGTTGCCCCCGCCGACGACGACGGCGACATCGACACCGAGGTCGCGGCGCACCTCGACGATCTGGCGGGCGAGGTCACCGACCACGTCACCGTCGATGCCGAACCCGGCCGAACCGGCGAAGGACTCACCGGACAGCTTGAGCAGGACGCGTTGCCACCTGGGCTGGGGCACTCAACTCCCCACGACGATCTGGGCGAACGCGACGAGTTCCGCACCGGCGGCATCGAGCAGCTTGGCGATCGTCTGCTTCTCGTCCTTGACGTACTTCTGCTCGAGCACGACCCGCTCGGCGAACCACCCCGACAGGCGGCCTTCGACGATCTTGGCCATCGCGGCTTCGGGCTTGCCCTCGGCGCGGGTGATGTCGGTGAGGGCGGCCCGTTCGGCGGCGACCTCGTCAGCGGGAACGTCGTCGCGGGTCACCGCCGTCGGCCTGGTGAAGGCGATGTGCACCGCGATGTCGTGGGCGAGCTCGTCGTTGCCACCCGAGAGTTCCACGGCGACCGCGTTCACGCCCCGGCCGTCCTGGCGGTGAACGTAGGTGCCGACGACCGCGTCCTCGGCGGCCTCGAGGCGGGCCGTGCGGCCGATCGAGATGTTCTCCTTGAGCCGGACCTTCAGGTCGTCGACCCGGTCGTCGAACGTGGCGAGCGCGTCGTCGCCACCCTCGGCGTACGCTGCGGCGAGCTCGTCGGCGAACGGCGCGAACGAGTCGGACTTGGCGACGAAATCGGTCTCGCACTTGAGCTCGACGAGCCCGACGGCCGAACCCGCCACGGCGATCGCCACGACGCCTTCGGAGCTGTCACGGTCGGTCCGACCGGCCGCCTTGGCGAGCCCGTGCTCGCGCAGCCACTTGCGGGCCGCTTCGAAGTCGCCGTCGCTCTCGGTGAGCGCACGCTTCGCGTCCATCATGCCGGCGCCGGTCTCCTGACGCAGCGCCTGGATGTCCTTGACGGTGAATGCTGCCATGACGGGCGATCACTCCTTCCCGGTGTCGGGGGCCGTCGGTTCCTCGGCGGCCGACTCGGCGGCGCCCCCCTCGGCGGCCGGGGCCGATTCGGCGGCCGGGGTCGGTTCGGTCGCCTCGAGCCGGGCCTCACGTTCGGCCTGGGCCCGCGCGGCCTGGTTGCGGGCCTCGGCCTGCTCGGCGGCGACCCGCGCCTCGTCCTCGGCGGTCCGGTGCACGAGTTCCTCGCGCTCGCGGCGACGGCCGGCGATCTGACGGCCTTCGAGCACGGCGTCCGAGATGACCCGGGCGAGCAACGACCCCGAACGCATGGCGTCGTCGTTGCCGGGGATCACGTAGGTGATCTCGTCGGGGTCGCAGTTCGTGTCGACCACGGCGATGACGGGAATGCCGAGTTTGTTGGCCTCGGTGACGGCGATGTGCTCGGTCTTGGTGTCGAGGATGAACACGGCGTCGGGCAGCTTCTCCATCCCGTCGATGCCGCCCAGGTTCCGCTCCAACTTGGTCAACTCCCGGTTGATCAGCAGGGCTTCCTTCTTGGGCATCAGGTCGAACTCGCCCGACGCGGCCATGCGCCGGTACTCCTGCATCTTCGCGATGCGCTTGGACATCGTGGCGAAGTTGGTGAGCATCCCGCCCAACCACCGCTGGTTCACATAGGGCATGCCGCACTTGGAGGCGAACGACTGCACCGGATCCTGGACCTGCTTCTTGGTGCCCACGAACAGCACGGTGCCGTCTTCGGCGACCAGATCGCGCACGAACGTGTAGGCCTGCTCGATGCGCGTCAGGGTCTGGTTCAGGTCGATGATGTAGATGCCGTTGCGCTCGCCGTGGATGAAGCGCTTCATCTTCGGGTTCCAGCGACGCGTCTGATGGCCGAAGTGCACTCCGGCCTCGAGCAACTGCTTCATGGTCACGACTGCGGTCATGCGGATGGCTCCCATCGGTTGGTGGCACACCCGGAGTTCGCGCCGTCCGCAGCGCGGGCGACGACCGTGGGGTTCTCCGGGCGATCGAAGACACGTCCCGGCGGGCGCCGGGTCGGGGGACGATCCTAGACCAGTTCTGCCGAACGGCCTCATTCGGGTACGGGCACCAGCACGGCATGATCCCATCCACACGCCCTGGTGACCAGGTCGGTGGGGTCGACGTAGCGGCCGTCGTCGCGGAGTCCGAGTTGGAACGGAACCCGACCGGTGAGACCGACCACCTCGCCCACGACGACCCGGTCGCCGGTGGTCACCGTGACCGACGACAGGAACGAATAGGTCGTGTCCGTGCTGTCGGCGTCGACGACGGTCACGTACCACTGCTGCGCGATCCGACCTGCGAATCCGACGAGCCCCGGACGGACCGCACGGACCGGCTCGGCGGGACCGGTCGCGAAGGTCAGGCCACGATTGCCCGGCAGCCAGGGCTCCGGCGGAGGTCGGAACCCGTCGGACACCGGCGCGGCGACCGGCAGATCACACGGCGCCGACGACGGGGCCGGTGCCGCCGCGCAGCCCGGGCCCACGAGCAGTCCACACACCAGGAGCAGTCCACGACCTCGTCGACCCATCGTGCACGTCTGTACCCCGCCGCGACGAGCCTCAAACCCCGGGGCGGATTCAGACGGCGGTCACGAGTCGGTCCCAGTCGGTCAGCCGGGACCGCAACTGCAGCATCGACTTGGTGTGGATCTGACAGATCCGGCTCTCGGTGACCCCGATGACCTCGCCGATCTGTGCCAGGGTGAGGCCCTCGTAGTAGTACAGGCCGAGGACCATGCGTTCACGTTCGGGAAGTGCCGCGACCGCCTCGCGCAGACGCTCACGCATCTCGACCGACTCGAACACGTCGGAGGGGTCCTCGGATCCGCCGGCGATCGTGTCGCCGAGGGTCACCGATGCACTCGAATCGCCGCCCATCGACAACACCTCGTCGAGGGCAGCGACACCGGTCATCGAGATCTGACTCAGCATCTGCTGGAGTTGGGCCACGCTCACCGAGAGCTTGGCGGCGAGTTCGGCGTCGGTCGGCGGCCGGTGCAGTTCGGCCTCGAGCGTGGCCATCGCCTCCTCGATGCGGCGGACCTTCACGCGTACCGAGCGAGGGACCCAGTCCATCGAGCGCAGTTCGTCCATGATCGCCCCCCGGATGCGGGTGATCGCATAGGTCTCGAACCGGAAGCCACGGTCGGGGTCGAACTTCTCGATCGCGTCGACGAGGCCGAACATGCCGCACGACACCAGGTCACCCTGGTCGACGCTGCTGGGCAGCCCGGCCGCGACCCGACCCGCGACGTACTTGACCAGCGGGGAGTACTGCAGGATGAGCTGGTCGCGCACCTGGCGCTTCCCGAACCGCTTGTAGCGGCTCCAGAGCGCATCGATCTCGTCTCGTTGAGCATCAGTCACAGCGGGTGGACCTCACGCACGGGGGTGTGCAGTGTCCAAGACCTTCCTGAGGCGGTCTCTTGTCACATGAGTGTACCGCTGTGTCGTCGACAGATCAGCATGACCGAGCAGTTCCTGCACCACGCGCAGGTCCGCGCCCCCTTCGAGCAGGTGCGTCGCGAAGGTGTGGCGGAGCTCGTGCGGGTGCGTGGGACGGGACGCGCGCGCGTCGACGATCCGGCGCAGATCCCGCGGCGAGAGCGGGTGCCCGCGCCGGTTCAGGAACAACGGATCGTCAGGTCCCGAGCCCACCATCGGCCCACCGTCGGGGCTGCGCCGCCGGAACACGTCGCGGTGACGACTCCGCCAGGCACCGACCGCGTCCCTGGCCGGCTCGCTCACCGGCACGAACCGTTGTTTCGATCCCTTGCCGCGCACCAGGAGACGCCGATCGTCGTCGGTGAGGTCACCGAGCCGGATCGCACACAGCTCGGCGGCGCGCAGTCCACTGCCGTAGAGCAGTTCGAGCGCGCAGGTGTCGCGCACCTCGATCGCCGCGCCGAAGGCGTCGTCGGGGTCGGCGGCCCCGTCGCGTCGGAACAGGTGGTCGACCTCGGCCTCGGTGAGCACGTGGGGAACACGGCTCGGACCCTTCGGGGTGCCGAGCCCCCGGGTGGGATCCACGTCGACGATGCCCCGGCGGAGCGCCCAGGCGAAGTAGCGACGCAGGGTCGTGGCCTTGCGGGCGATCGACCCGGCCGCATAGCCGCGGGTGGTGAGGTGACCCAGGAATCTTCGCGCGACGACGCGATCGACCGGTTCGGGTCCTTGCAGTCCGGCACGGGCACACCAGGTGACGAAGCCTTCCAGGTCGGTCCGGTAGGCCCGCCGGGTCGCCGCCGCGAGGCCGGTGAGGGAATCGACGAAGCCATCGAGCTCCCAGTCGGAGTGCGCCATGGCGCAACGCTACCCCCGACGCTCGTACCACCCCCCGGACCGTTGCACGACCCCTTCGGCCTGCAGGCGTGCCGTGACCAGGCCGAGGCGCTCCAGGCCGAGCCCGGACCGTTCGGCGAGTTCGTCGAAGGTGACCGACCCCGTGGTGAGGATGTCGAGGACCTCCACCTCGTCCGGGTCCCGGTAGACGGGCTGCTCGGCCCGCCCGGCCCCACCGGGGACGTCGGCGACCACGCCGAGCGACTCGAGGAGTTCGCCGGTGCCCAGCGCCGGTGCCGCACCGTCGGCCAGCAGCCGGTTCGTGCCCGCCGAGGACGGTGCGTTCACCGGGCCGGGGACGGCTCGCACCTCGACGTCACGGGCCATCGCCTCGTCGACCGTGTAGAGCGACCCGCCCCGCTCGGTCGACTCCACGACCACGACGATGTCCGCGAGCGCCGCGATGAGCCGATTGCGCGCCGGGAACCGCCACGGTTCCGCCGATGCGCCCGGCGGGGCCTCGCTGAGCAGCACACCGCACTGGGCCACCGAGTGCCACAGGCCGGCGTTCCGCCGTGGGTACACCACGTCGAGTCCCGTGCCGACCACCCCCACGGGCGGCGCCCCGGCTTCTTCGACGTCGAGGACGCCGGCGTGCGCGGCGGCGTCGATGCCGAGCGCGAGCCCGGAGACGACCGTCACCCCCGCGGAGGCGAGCTCCCGACCGAACCGACGGGCCACGTCGTGGCCGTACCGGGTGCACCGCCGGGCGCCGACGATCGCCACCGCGGGCGAACGGACCGCGCCGATGTCGCCCGCGACCCACAGCAACCGGGGTGGCTCGGGGTCGGTGCGGAACGCGTCGGGATACGCCGCATCGGCCGCGCACAACAGCCGGATACCCAGGTCGTGATGGAGTCGGCCGAGGCCTTCCGGGTCCATCGCCCTGGCGTGGTGCCGCCACGACGCCAGCAGATCGGCGCGCGACGCGCCGAGCGCTTCGACGAGGCCGGGCTCGTCACCCAGCGCGCCCGTGCAGACGCGCTCGAACACCTCACCCGGTTCGCCGAGATCCAACAACCTCGCAAGGCGCGCCGGTCCGACCTTGGGAAGTGACGCGAGCGCGGTGGCGAACCCGACGTCCGCGCCCCTCACGCCGCCTCGCTTCTCGTCAACGGTTCGGAGCGCAGCGCCAGGGCCATGCCGACGTGCTCCGCGGTCAGCGGCGCTTCGGTACCGGCCAGATCGGCGATGGTGAGCGCGAGGCGACGGACCCGGGTCAGACCCCGGGCAGTGAGCGAGCCCACGCGCAGCGCCGTGTCGAGCAGGGCCGTCGCACCGGCGTCGAGGGGTGTCGCCGCCTCGAGACGCGCATCGGCCAACTCGGCATTGCAGCGCACTCCCCGGCCCGCGGCCCGGGCGCGAGCGGCGGCCACCCGGGCCGCGACGGTCGCCGTCGACGCCCCCGGCTCGCCACCGAGCAGACGGTTGGTGTCGGGGCGTGTCACGTCGATCCGCAGATCGAACCGGTCGAGCAACGGCCCCGAGAGGCGACGCCGGTAGCGGGCCCGCTCGCGGTCGCTGCAGCGACAGTACCCGGGTCGGTTCGCCTCACCGCACGGGCACGGGTTCATCGCCGCGACCAGCAGGAAGTGGGCGGGAAGCACCACCGACGCCGCGGCCCTGGAGATGCGGATCGATCCCTGCTCGAGCGGTTGACGCAACGCGTCGAGCACGTGGGGCGGGAACTCCCCCAACTCGTCGAGGAACAACACCCCGTGGGTCGCACACGACACCTCACCGGGGCGCAGGGTCGGTGCGCCCCCGCCGATGAGGGCCACCATCGTCGTGGAGTGGTGCGGGTCGCGGAACGGCGGGTCGGCCGACAGGCGGTCCGAGGGCAGACTCAACCCCGCGGCCGAATGGATCTTGGTGACCGCCAACGACTGCGCGGGGTCGAGGCGGGGCAACAGGCCCGGAAGGCGTCGGGCCAGCATGGTCTTGCCCGCCCCCGGCGGACCGACCATCAGCAGATGGTGCCCACCGGCGGCCGCGATCTCGAGTGCCCGCCGTGCGGCGTGCTGGCCGCGCACGTCAGCCAGGTCGGGCACGCGGGTCGGCGGGTCGGGATCCGGCCGGGGCGGCAGGGGCGGCCAGGGATCCTCGCCGGCGAGGGCGGCCACGGCCTCGTGCAGCGTCGCGACCGCGCGCACCTTCGCGTCGGTCACCAGGCCCACGAGGTGGGCCACGTCACGGGCCACGACGAGTTCGTCGGCCGTGATGGCGTCGACGGCCGGAACGATCCCCGGCACCCCGCGCACCGTTCCGTCCAACCCGAGTTCCCCCACGGCCGCCAGGCCGTCGAGGCACTCCACGCCGAGCTGGTCGTCGGCGACGAGCAGGGCGAGCGCGATGGCGAGATCGAGCCCCGACCCGACCTTGCGCACGCCGGACGGCGCCAGGTTCACCGTCACCCGCTTCTGAGGCCACTGACAGCCGCTCGACAACAGTGCGGCACGCACCCGGTCGCGGGCCTCGCGACACGCCGTGTCGGGCAGGCCGACGATCGAGAATCCCGGAAGCCCCGACGAGACATGGGCCTCGACGGTGACCGGCTGTCCTTCGACACCGAGAACGGTTGCAGATGAAATGGTGGTGAACACGACCAACCTCGCTTCTCCGTCGTCCGCCGAGGCGTCGACGACCATTGCGGTTCGGCGAGCGGCATGGCCGCGAGTCCCACCTGCGATCCCACCCTAGGCAGAGGGTGGGACAGTCGTGACGACGATGTCAGCGCCCCCGGAAGGTCGGCGTGCGCTTCTGCAGGAAGGCGACCATCGCCTCGGTGGTGTCCTCGGTGGTGAAGTTCACCGCCTGGGCGACCCCTTCCGCGGCCAGCGCCTCGGGAAATGTCGCCTGGGACCCCAGGCGCACGAGGCGCTTGACCGAGGTCAGCGCGATCGGGGGCAGGGCGAGCAACCGTTCGACCCAGTCGTCCACCGCGGCGTCGAGTCGGTCGGCCGGCACGATCCGGTTCACGAGCCCGATCCGGAACGCTTCATCGGCGCCGACGATGTCAGCGAGCAGGCACAACTCGAGCGCCTTGTGCAGCCCGACGACCCGCGGCAGCAGCCACGAACCACCGAAGTCGACCGACAGGCCCCGTTTGGTGAAGATCTCGCTGAAGCGGCTCCGGTCCGACGCGATCACCAGATCACACCCCAACGCGAGGTTCGCCCCGGCACCGGCGGCGACGCCGTCCACGCGCGCGATCACGGGCTGGGGCAGGTCGTGGAGCGCGAGCGCCGCCTGGTTCACCTGCTCCATGCGACGCGTCCAGTGGGCGGTGATCGCGCCCTCGCCACCGGCGGAGAGGTCCGCCCCCGAACAGAACTCGTCGCCCCTGCCCGTGACGACCACGACGCGCGCCGACTCGTCGGTCGCCAGGTCGCGCCACGCCCGCTCGAGCTCTCCCCACATCGCGTCGGTGACCGCGTTCTTCCGGTCGGGGTTGTCGATGATCACCGTGGCGATCGGGCCTTCGCGGTTCACGTGGATGGTCATGGACGGCAACGCTACCGGGGCGAGCCGCGCCGCACGGAGCGCATCAGAACGCGGCCTCGACGATCTCGACCGTCCCGTCGATCACCGACGCGACGTCGAATCGCAACGAGCGGGCACGGACCTCGTGTTCGTCGAGCCATCGCATCGCCAGATGGCGGATCCGTTGCTGTTTCGCCGGCGTGACCGCGGCGGCCGGCACGCCGTACGCCGTCGACGAGCGGGTCTTGACCTCGCAGAACACCACGGTGGAACCATCGGTCACGACCAGATCCAACTCGCCGTCGCGACAGCGCCAGTTCCGATCGAGGATCCGGTGGCCGGCCGAGACGTAGGCGTCGGCCGCCGTCTGTTCACCCTGCGCGCCGAGCGCTCTGCGCCGACGCACCGCTTCACTCGAATAGCGTCTCACAACCCGATGGTTACCCCACCGGCGACGCCGTCAAACCTCCGGGGCCCGATCAGCCGGGCAGCCCGGTCAGTTGACGCGCTTCTCCTTGACCTTCGCGGCCTTGCCGATGCGGTCACGCAGGTAGTACAGCTTCGCCCGACGCACATCGCCGCGGGTCGCGACCTCGATCCGATCGATGATCGGGGTGTGCACGGGAAAGGTGCGCTCCACGCCGACGCCGTAGCTCAGCTTGCGCACGGTGAAGGTCTCCCGCACGCCGTCACCCTGGCGACGGATCACGACGCCCTGGAACATCTGAATCCGTTCCTTGTCGCCCTCGACGACCCGGACGTGCACCTTGAGCGTGTCGCCGGGCGCGAAGTCGGGCACGTCGTCCCGCAGGTTCTCCTGGTCGATCAGGTCGGTGGGATTCATGGTGTGTG
>JBDZVK010000368.1:0-2528 GCA_040255725.1 Actinomycetota bacterium | reverse complement strand
CGGCCGCCGACGCGGCGATCCCCTGCTGGGCGGGGTCGGCCAGATGCGCCACCGGGTCGCCCACCAGGGCGATCGCGATGGGGGCCCGTTCACTGGTCCCGCTGTTGGCCGAAACCGGGATCTTCCAGACCGGTCGGTCACCCGGCATCGGCACCACCGTCGGCTGTTCGACGAAGTCGACGCCGTCGAGACCGAGACCGTGCTCGAGGTTTCGGCCCCAGGCGAGCACGCTGCCGTCTGCTCGGATGGCGAAACTCCCCGAGGTGTCCGATGAGAGCGACACGACCGGTGGTCCCGGCGGCAGCGTGAGTTCCTGCGGTTCCGTTCGCTTGGAGAGCTCGTCGGACCGGTCGGCCTTGCAACCCAGGGTGCACCCCTGGTCCTGCCCCCAGGCCCAGACGCTCCCATCGGTCTTGAGCGCCAGCACGCCGCTTTCAGCCGGTGCGACCATGACGACCTGGCCCGGACCCATGCCGTCGACCTGGCCCGGTGTCGACGCCGCGAGCGCATTTCCGGTCGTCGACCGGCCGAGAGACGGCGCGCCGCGATCGCCGCACGAGAGGAGCCTGCCGTCGTCGGTGACGAAGAACGAGACCGCGGTGTCGCCGCTGATCGCGACCTGTCTGATGTGGTTGCCGACGCTGGGGATCGTGATCGGGGTGAAGTGGATCGACCCGTTGTGCTCGCCGGTGCAGAGCATGTCGGGCATGCCCCAGCCGTCGACGGTGCCGTCGTCGAGCAGGACGAGCCCGGCGTTGATCCCGTACGCGACCTGAACGGCGTGGGTCAGCGGCCCGGTGCCGTCCGGGTCGAGCACGGCGGTCGGGTAGCTCTGGCTGTGCCGGGTCTGCCCGTCGCCGCCGTAGGCGCCGCTTCCCCAGGTCGCGACCTGCCCGCCGTCGGTCACGGCCGCGAACGACGTGGCATTGGAGACGATCGATCGGGCACGGAGCTGTGACCCGGCGCTGCCACCGATTCCGAGCACCGGGCCGGGCGTGCGCCGGGAATGGACGTCGGGGCCGGCGCCGAGTGCGGCACCGCCCCACGCGCCTCCCGACGACCAGACGAGGCCGTCGGCGGTGATGCCGGTCACGACCTGGCCGTCGGTCGACGCGTCACGGTAGGCGCCGAGCGCGGTGACCTGCGGCGTGGGCAGCGACGACGGCATGCCGGGACCCAGTTGCTGCCAGGTGTTGACGCCCCACGCGACCGACGCATGGGTCGTGGTGACGACCGCGTAGTCGATGACGCCGGAGCGTCCCAGCGCCAACCGGCTGACGAGCGTGCCCGCAGGCAACGGCGTGACGGAGGGGTTGCCGTTGCCGGCGCCCCAGGACGTGATCGTGCCGTTCGCGCGCACGATGGCCATCCGGTCGCCCGCTGCGGTCAGTTCGGTGACCAGCGGCGCCGTGGCCACGCCGATCGCGGTCGGCGTGGGCACGTCCGCGCCGGTGGTACCGAGCCCGAGTTGCCCGTCGTCGTCGCGCCCGAAGGTCCACACGGAGCCGTCGTCGGTGAGCACGGCCGAGGTCCCGTTCCCGGCGGCGACCCGGATCGGTCGTCCGGCGCCATCGGGCAGGGTGATCCTGGTCGGGGTCGTGATCGTGGCGGCGCCGGAGCCGAGTTGGCCGTGGGTATTCGTGCCGCAGCCGTAGATTGCTCCGGTTGCGGTGATGAAGAGCAGGTGGCCGTTGCCGGCGGCGATGCGGGTGACCTTCGTGCCCGCGGGCAACCCGGTGACGACCTGTGCCTCGTTCGTGCCGCTCGTCGTGCCGCACGCGCCGCCGGTGACATCGAGGTGCCCGTCGGTCGTGACGAACGCGAGAAAACCGTTGCCTGCGGTGACCGCAGTGACCTCGTTCAGGGTCGTGCCCTCGGGCCCGCGGACGAGCGTCGGGGTGTCGGTCGACGCGGCGGTCGATCCAGTGCCGAGCGCGCCGCCCGGGTTGGCGCCCCACGCGGCGACCGTGCCGTCGGCGAGCAGCGCTGCCGACTGGCCGTGCGTGGTCACCTCGGTGACCTTCGGCCCGGTGACGCCGAGCTGGCCGCTGCCGGTGAGCGACGTGACCGCGGTGGGTCGGGCATGATCGACGTCGTCGCCCGTCCCCAGGTGCCCGCCGTGGCGACCCCACGCCCAGAGTGCGCCGTCGTCGACCGCGAGTCCCATGTGGCTTCCACCCGCGACCGCGGTCACCGCCCCGAGGCCCACGATGGCTGCCGGCTCGTCGCCCGGGGTCGAATTGGTGTTGGTGTCCCGTCCGAGGTCGTAGCTGCTGTCGTCGCCCCACGAGTCCAGGGTGCCGGGCAGTGCGTCGAGAGGCGTGTCGGAGGTGCCGGGGTTGCAGTCGTCGTCGATGCCGTTGCCGACCACCTCGGTGCGACCCGGGTTCACGAGTGCGTCGTGGTCGTTGCAGTCGGTGGTGGCGGTCCAGGAGTCGGCGTCGACGTCGGGGGCGACGACGTTCACGAACCAGTCGACGCTGGACCGGGCGCCGCCGGGCGTCACGACGGTCGCGGCGAGACGGTGC
>JBDZVK010000041.1:0-13798 GCA_040255725.1 Actinomycetota bacterium | reverse complement strand
ACGTCGTCCCGCAGGTTCTCCTGGTCGATCAGGTCGGTGGGATTCATGGTGTGTGCACTCTAGTTTTCGTCGTCCGCGGCGCCCAAAAGGTCGCGCTCCGCCTCGGTGAGTCCGCCGCGCGCCTCGATCAGGTCCGGCCGACGTTCCACCGTGCGTCGCAGCGCCTCGGCCTTCCGCCAGCGGGCGATCCGTGCATGGTCGCCCGAACGCAGCACGTCGGGCACCGCCCAGCCCCGGAACTCCGCGGGTCGGGTGTACTGCGGATACTCGAGCAGGCCGCTCCGGAACGACTCCTCCTCGGCCGACGCGGCATTGCCCATCACGCCGGGCACCAGGCGGGCCGTCGCCTCGAGGATCAGCAACGCGCCGACCTCGCCCCCGGCGACGACGACGTCGCCGATCGAGACCTCACCGTCGACGAGGTGGGTCCTGATCCGCTCGTCCACGCCCTCGTAGCGTCCGCACAACAGCGAGAACCCTCCGGATGCGGCCAACTCGTCGGCCATCGCCTGGTCGAACCGACGTCCCGAAGGTGTGAGCAACAGCAGAGGCCGCGGCGGGTCGGCCGCATCGACGACCGCGAACACCGGCTCGGCCATGAGCACCATGCCCGCCCCACCGCCGAAGGGTGCGTCGTCGACGCTGCGGTGCGCGTCGTGCGCCCCGTCGCGCAGATCTCTCACCCGCAGGTCGACGAGGCCGTTCTGCCGCGCCCGCCCGAGCAGCGAGTGCGACGCGTAGTCGGTGATCAACTCCGGAAAGATGGTGAAGACGTCGACCCGCAGGCCGCGTCCGCCGTTCACGGGAAGATTCCTTCGGGTGCGTCCACGACGATGTGCTCGCCGACCTCGACGATGAACACCGCCGGCACGAGCACGTCGCCGGTGAGCACCAGCAGATCGTGGGCCGGATTCTGTTGCACCGCGACGACCCGCCCGTGGGCGACCCCCGCGGGGTCGACCACGTCCTTGCCGACCACCTGGTGCACCCACAGACCCGCTGCGTCGTCGTCGGCCTCCGCGCGGAGCACGGTGCCGGCGAGCGCTTCGGCCGAGGTGCGGTCCTCGACGCCGTCGAAGCGCACGAGCAGCGTTCTACCGTGCGGCCGGGCGGACACGACCCGCAACGGACCCCGGTCGGTGGCGAACTCGGCACCCACGGTGACGCGGTCGGACCGGTCCGAGATGAGCGTCACGCTCACCTCACCACCGATGCCGTGGGCGCGCCCGATCCGGGCCACTTCGAGCGTCGTCAGTCGACGAATTCCACGTCGATCGTGCGTTCGGAGCGCGCCGCCGCGGCGCGGACAACGGTCCGGATCGCGCCGGCGGTGTGGCCCCGCCGACCGATCACACGTCCCATGTCCCCTTCGGCGACGCGCACGTCGTAGCGGTCCGGGTCGCCCGACACCAGGTCGACCTCGACGGCTTCGGGCGCGTCGACGATCGCGCGGACCAGGTACTCGAGCACGTCGCCAGCGGCGTCGCCGGTGGAGCCCTCCGCGTCGCTCACGACGCGGTCTCGGCCGCCGGAGCGGGCGTCTGCACGCTCGTCGCGCCGCTGGTGAACGCGTCCCACACGCCGGTCGCCACGAGCAGCTTCTGCACGGTCTCCGTCGGCTTGGCGCCGTTACGCAGCCACTTCAGCGCCTTGTCGCCGTCGAGCAGGATGCCGGACGGTTCGAGGCGCGGCTGGTAGGTGCCGATGATCTCGATCTGTCGACCGTCCCGCGGCGAACGCGAGTCGGCGGCCACGATGCGGTACGTCGGTTGCTTCTTCTTGCCTACCCGCGTCAGGCGGAGCTTCACGGCCACAGTCGATCTACTTTCTCACAGAAGGTGAAACGGTCATCAAGTCTGATCGCCCGGGACCGTTCAGTTCAAACCGGGCAACTTCAACTCGGGCCGGGGCGCACCGGTCTGCTTCTTCGATCCGGTCCCGGCGGGCGTCGTACGCCCCGAACCCTTCGACTTGCGCCCCTTCTTCTTCTTGCGCTTGCCGCCGGCCCCGATGCCGAAACGCTTCATCATGCGCTGCACCTCGGAGAACTGGCGGAGGAGCTGGTTGACCTCGGACGTCGTCGCGCCGGAACCGTTCGCGATCCTCAGGCGACGGGAACCGTCGATGATCGAGGGGTCCTGCCGCTCGCCCGGGGTCATCGAACGGATCATGGCTTCGAGGCGGGCCACCTCACTGTCGTCGATCTCGGTGTTCTTCAGTTCCTTGGGAAGCCCCGGGAGCATGCCGACGAGCCCACCGATGGGGCCCATCTTCTTGACCTGCTGCATCTGTTCGAGGAAGTCCTCCAGCGTGAAGGTGCCCTCCATGAGCCGTGCCGCAGCGGCCTCGGCCTCGTCTTCGTCGAAGGCCTCCTTGGCCTTCTCGATGAGCGTGAGCACGTCGCCGTGGCCGAGGATCCGGCCCGCCAGCCGGTCGGGGTGAAAGCGGTCGAAGTCGGCGAGCTTCTCACCGGTGGAGGCGAACGCGATCGGTTTGCCGACCACCTCCTTGACCGACAGGGCCGCCCCGCCGCGGGCGTCACCGTCGAGCTTGGTCAGGATCACCCCGTCGAGGTCGAGCGATGCGTCGAAGTTCTCGGCGGTGGTGACCGCGTCCTGTCCGGTCATCGCGTCGACGACCAGGAAGGTGTAGTGCGGAGAGGTCACCTCTTCGATGCGGCGGACCTGCTCCATGAGTTCCGCGTCGATCGACAGACGGCCCGCCGTGTCGATGATCAACACGTCCCGCCCGAGCCGCCGTGCCTCCTCCAACGCGCCCTCGGCGACCACCACGGGGTCACCGTCGCCCGAGGCCACGACCTCGTCGTCGGCGGAGTACACCGGCACCCCGACCTGGGAGGCCAGCGTGCGCAACTGGGCCACGGCGGCGGGGCGCTGCAGGTCGGCGCCGACCAGCAGCGGGTTCCGCCCCTGCGACTTGAACCAGCGTGCCAGCTTCGCCGAGGTCGTCGTCTTGCCCGACCCCTGGAGCCCGGCCATCAACACGATCGTCGGTGGTTGCGACGCATACGTGATGCGCAGCGCCTCACCACCCAGGATGGCGATGAGCTCGGAGTGGACGATGTCGATGACCTGCTGGGCGGGATTCAGTGCCTGGTGCAGCTCCGCTCCGACGCACCGGGTACGGATGCGCTCGAGCAGGTCGCGGACGACGACGAAGTTGACGTCCGCCTCCAGCAGCGCGAGCCGGATCTCCCGGAGGACCTCGTCGACCTCGGCCTCACCGAGGCGACCGTGCCCACGGAGCCGCTTGAAGATCCCGTCGAAGCGATCCGACAGTGACTCGAACATGGCGATTCAGTCCTCCTGGTCCAGCACGCGGATGCGGTTGTCGACCGCGCCGACACCGGTGACCGCCCGGGCGGTGATCTCCAGGTCGGTGCGCGCCGAGTCGTCGGGGGCGGTACCGGCGAGGATGATGCGCCAATCGGTCCCGTCGTCGTCACGCACCGCGACGACCTCGGGTTGGGGCAGGTGCCAGGTGCGCGGCGCCTCGGCGAGCCGGCGACGGACCCGCTCCTCGACGGTCGGCTCGGCGCCACTGCGTCGTTTCGCGATCTCGGCGGCGAGACGACGGCGCAGCTCCGGTCCGGCGAGCGGCGTGCACAGTGCACCGAGGGCTGCTCCGGCACCGAGCAGCGCCAGACGGCGCGCCCCGATGCCACGGACCACCCGGGTGGAGAGTCGCACCGGCGCGGTCAGGGTCCCGAACATCAGGCGTCGTCTCCGGGAGTGAGCAGGGCGTCGACGAACTCTCCCGGGTCGAAGTCCACCAGGTCCTCGGCCGATTCGCCGAGGCCGACCAGCTTGACGGGGATACCGAGCTCGGACTGGATCGCCAGCACGATGCCCCCCTTGGCCGAACCGTCGAGTTTGGTGAGCACCACGCCGGTCACCTCCGTCGCCTCGGTGAACACCTGCGCCTGGGACAGGCCGTTCTGCCCGGTCGTGGCGTCGAGCACCAGCAGCACCTCGGAGACGTTTCCCGGCGCCTTGTCGGCCACGCGGCGTACCTTGCGCAACTCCTCCATCAGGTTCGACTTGTTGTGCAACCGCCCCGCCGTGTCGGCGAGCACCAGATCTGCGCCTCGTGCCGCGCCGGCCTCGATCCCGTCGAAGACCACCGAGGAGGGGTCCGCCCCTTCGGCGCCACGGACGAACTGGGCGTCGCAGCGTTCGGCCCAGGTCTGGAGCTGTTCGGCTGCCGCGGCCCGGAACGTGTCACCGGCGACCATCACGACCTGTCGCCCCTCGCCCGCATAGCGCGCCCCGAGTTTGCCCGCCGTCGTCGTCTTGCCGACGCCGTTCACGCCGACGAGCAACCAGACGTTGGTGCCGTTCTCGAGCGGCGCGAGCGTGTGGTCGACCATCTCCAGACGGGCGGTCAGATCGGCCCGGAGCACCTCGAGCAGGCGCTCGGGTTCGCGGATCGCCTCGGCGTCGACCTGGGCGCGCACGCCGTCGAGGATCTCCGCGGTGAGCGACACCCCCACGTCGGCCCGGATCAGCGCCTCTTCGAGGTCGTCCCACGTCGCCTGGTCGATGCCTGAACGCCCCACCACCGAAGAGAGGTACCCCGACACCGTGCCGCGTGCCTTGGCCAGGCGATCGCGTAGTCGCGGCCTGACCGGCGGGGCGACCACCGCGGGCGACTCCGCCTCCCCGAGGTCCGGTTCGACTCCGGGGGATTCGACCGGCGGGGCCTCGACCGGCGGCCCCCCGACCGGCGGGGCTCCGGACGCCGGTGGCTCGTCGAGGCCGCGCCTCGGCAGGAACACGAACCCCGCGATCGCCACGAGGACGACCGCGATGATCAGGATCGGAAGCCAGATGTCCATGAGGGGTTCGAGCCTAGTGGCCGATCGGACGACCTCCCGAGGCCGCCCACACCGCCGTGCTCAAGGTTCCGTCCTCAGCCGGGAGACTGTCCGAGAGTGACCGTCACCTGCTGTTCCTTGCCGTCGCGGAACACCGAGAGCCGCACCTGGTCGCCGGGCTTGCGCGCCCGGATCGCGGCGGCGAGGTCGGTGCCACTGGCGACCGGCGAGTCGTCGACCTTCACGACGACGTCGCCGGTCTTCAAGCCTGCCTTCGACGCCGGGCTGTTCGGTTCGACCTCGGCGATGAGCCCGCCGACCCTGGAGCCGTCCGCGTCCTTGGTCTTCACCCCGAGGTAGCCGAACTCGATCGGCTGACCGGCGACCAGCTTGTCGGCGACCGACTTGGCGAGGTCGATCGGAATGGCGAACCCGACGCCGACGTTTCCGGCCTCGGCCCCCGGTGACGAGCCGGAGATGATGGAGTCGTTGACCCCGATCACCTGCCCGTGGCGGTTGGCGAGCATGCCACCGGAATTCCCGGGATTGATCGGGGCGTCGGTCTGGATCAGCGCGACGGTGTTGTTCGGCGCGCCCGGTACGGTCCGGTTCACGGCGCTGACGATCCCCGACGTCACGCTCTGGGTGAGTCCGTACGGACTGCCCAGGGCGATCGCGAGCTGACCGACCTCGACCGGCACGCCCGTGGCGAGCTGCGCCACCGGCAGTTTGTGGCCGACGTCGATCTTGACGACCGCGACGTCGGTGGCCTCGTCGGAGCCGACGATCTTGCCCTCGACCTGGGTGCCGTCGTTGAGGCGGACCGTCATGTCGTCGTTGCCGGCCACGACGTGCGCCGCGGTGAGGATCAGGCCGCTCGAGTCGTAGATGAACCCCGAGCCCAGATCCTGCTCACCCTGGAGCTGGACCGCGGCCGGTGAGAGGACCTTCGCGACCGATGCGACGGGTTCGGATTCCTTACCGGTGAGCGGCGTGGATTTCGACCCGGTGGGCGTGACCTGCGCGTGCGCGAGTGCGTCCGCGACGGCGACGCTGGGGGCATGTGAGGAGGTGGCCCGTCCGGCGAAGAACCCGATCGCCAGTGCCAGGACGACGCCGATCGCCAACGAGGCGATCAGTCGTCCCGGTCCACCCCGGTGCTGGAGGGAGGGAGGGGAAGGCACCGGGGTGGACGCGGGGGACCGAGGGGACGCCGGTGGCGGTGTCCCGTGCGACGGATCGCCCCAGGGCGGAGCGGTGAACCGGGGCGGCGGCGTGGAAACGCCGGTCGGTGGGTCCGCGCTCGGAAACCAGGCGTCCTCGCGGGTCGGTGGCGAGACGCCCGGATCGATGTTCCACTCCGATTCGTTCACGTGCCCCAGCCTAGGGACGTTCGTGAAAACCGGACCTAAGAGGCGGTGGCCGTGCCGGCTACTGGCGGGCCATGCCTTCGCGGGCCCGGGCACCGCCGGCGTCGTCGGGTTCGAGACCGTCCGCGCCCTCCCGGGCGATGAGCTGCACCACCAACTCGTGCAACGTGCCGCCGAAGGCGAACGGGCCGCCATAACGCGCCGACACCGGCGAGCCGTGGTCGTACCCGATGCTCGATCCGACCGACGACATCACCCGCATCAACAGCGGCAGCTCCGCCGACCCGGCGTCGACACCGTCGACCGCGATCGTCACCGACCCGGCCATGCCGTCGCCCCGACGGAACCGCGCGGTCAGCTCCACGTCGCCGGTGGGTACCGCCACGTCGGACTCGACGACCACGTGGTCGTCGAACGCGTTGTAGTCGACGACGAAGGTGTCGTCCTGCACGAACACCGACACCCCCGAGTTCTCGGTGCCCGTCGCGAACAGCACCCCCTCGTCGCCGGCACCGCGGGTGATCCGGGCGGTGAGATCGAAGCTGCGTCCCCCGATCGCGGCGGAGGCCTGCGCGGGGATGGGCGACAGTGGCGGGCGGTACACGTAGCGCCGGTCGACCGGGTGGGGCGAGTTGTCGCGGAAGCGCGCCCCGAACAACTCGATCAGCCGGTCGTCCAACGGCAGTACGCCGTGCCGGTCGGCCTCTTCCCACCACGCCTCGATCAACTCGGCCAACTTCTCGGGTTCGGCGTCGGCGAGGTCGTGGCACTCCGACGGGTCGTCGCCAAGGTGGTACAGCTCCCAGGTCTCGGTGGCGTAGTCGGCCCGTGGAGTGTGCTTCTGCACCGCCTTGTACTCCCCCAGCACCATCGCCCGTGACCCGCCCATCTCGAAGTACTGGCGCGTGTTGGTCGCCGGCGCGTCCGGGTCACCCAGTACCGACGCGAAGCTCAGCCCCGTGACCGGAAGCTGCTCGAGGCCGCGGTAGAACTCGGGCGGGGTGACGCCCAGCAGGTCGTAGATCGTGGGGACCACGTCGGCGACGTTGACGAACTGGTCGCGCATCGTGCCCCGCTGCGCAGCTTCGATGCCTGCGGGCCAGTGCCAGATCATCGGCACGTGCACGCCGCCTTCATGGGTGTTCTGCTTGTACCACTTGAAGGGCGAGTTGCCGCACTGGGCCCATCCCCACGGGTAGTTCGTGTGGCTGTGCGGGCCGCCGATGTCGTCGATGCGCTCGATCGCCTGATCGGGTGTCTCGAGGATCCCGTTGAAGAACTTCATCTCGTGCATGACCCCGAACGGCCCTCCCTCCTGGGAGGCGCCGTTGTCGGCCATCACGACGAGGATCGTGTTCTCCAGCACCCCGAGGTGCTCGAGACCCGCGACGAGGCGGCCGATCTGGTCGTCGGTGTGGTCCAGGAACGCGGCGAACGCCTCCTGCAGGCGCGCCGCGAGTCGCTGCTGGTTCGCGGGCAGGGTGTCCCACGGTTCGACGCCGGGGTTGTGCGGGGCGAGCTTCGTGTGCGGCGGGATCACCCCGAGCTCGAGCTGCCGGGCGAAACACGCCTCACGGTGGACGTCCCAGCCGTCGTCGTAACGGCCACGGTACTTGGCCAGGTACTCCGGAGGCGCCTGGTGCGGCGCGTGGGTCGCGCCGAAGGGCACGTACGCGAAGAACGGCCGGTCGGGCCGCACGCCACGCGAATCCGAGATCATCCGGAGCAACTGGTCGACGAGGTCCTCGGACAGGTGGTAGCCGTCCTCGGGCCCACCCGGCGGGTCGACGGGATGGTTGTCGCAGGTCAGTGTCGGATGGAACTGGTCGGTCTCGCCCTCGAGGAACCCGTAGAACCGGTCGAAGCCACGACCGAGCGGCCACTGGTCGAAGGGGCCGGCCGCCGAGCAGTGTTCCATCGGGGCCAGGTGCCACTTGCCCGTGCAGTAGGTGCCGTAGCCCTCGCCGCGCAGCACCTCGGCGATCGTGGCGGCGTGGTCGGTGATGTGACCCAACTGGTTCGGGTACCCCGTGTTGAAGTTCGACAGCGCCCGCATGCCCACCGCATGTTGGGAGCGACCGGTGAGCAGCGACGCCCGGGTCGGCGAGCACAGCGGGGTGACGTGGAAGTTCGTGAACTGCAACCCGTTCGCCGCGAGCGCGTCGATGTGGGGTGTGTCGATGTCGGATCCGTAGCAGCCCAGTTGGGCGTACCCGGTGTCGTCCAGCAGCACGACCACCACGTTGGGCGCGTCGGCTCCCGGGTGGGGCGGGGTCGGGAAGTACGGCTCGGATTCGGTGTGGGTGTTCGCGATCCGGCCTTCGAACCAGTCCGGTGTCGGCATTGCTCAGTTCCCCTTCGTCGTGGCGATTCGGGCCAGCTCCCGGGCGACCATCGGACCGGCGTTCTGGTTCTGACCGGTCGCGAGGTTGCCGTCGACGACCCAGTGGTTGGCGAACACGTCTCTGAACGCGTGCGCCGATGCGAACACGGCCCCCTGGGCGCGCAGCTCGGTCTCGGGGTGCAGAGGCGTCGCTTCGATCCCCAACTCGGTGACCTGCTTGTCGGTGACCGCCGAGACGCGGCGCCCCTCGACCAGAGGCCGACCGTCCGCGGCCTTCGCCCGCAACAGCCCGAGCGGCCCGTGACAGATCCCGCCGATCGCGGTGCCCCGGGCGTTCGCGGCGGTGATCAACGCGCCCAGCTCGTCGGACCGGCCCAGGTCGAACGCGGCCCCCCACCCACCGGCGAGGTACACGATCGAATAGTCGTCCGCGTCCAGATCACCCACAGCGAGCGAATCGGTGACCTTCGCGCGGAACGTGTCGTCCGCTAGGAAGCGGTCGTCGGCCGCGGTGCGCAGCGGCCCGCGCAGCGACAACGGGTCGACCGGGATCGTGCCCCCCGCCGGGCTCGCCACGTCGACGACGGCTCCCGCGTCCTCGAAGACGTAGTAGGGCACGGTCAGCTCCGACGCGAACACCCCGGTGGGTTTGCCCACGTCGAGCACCCCGTGGTTGGTGGCCACCAGCAGCACCCGGTGGCCGATCAGGCTCGGCACCTCGGCGCCCGGGGTGTCGTCGGGGTGCATGCCGACCTTGTGCAGCAGCGCGCGCACCGCTCGGGCCGGGGGTCGGGCGCGGCGCTCGGCGGGCGCCGTGGGACGGCGCCGCTCGTAGGGCCACGGTCGGTTCCGTTCCGGGATCGACCGTTCGCGTTCGGCGACCAGTCGCACTTGAAGCGTCGCGCGGACCGCGGCGGCCTCCGGATCATCGGCCCGGTTGTGCGCCTCGACCGGGTCGGTGTCGAGGTCGTAGAGCTCCCACTGGTCGGCCAGCGGTTCGGTGCGGTACTTGTCGCCGGTGGGTGGGCTGGCCGCCAGGTGCCGCACATGGGGCTCGGTCCAGGTGGCCGGGTCGTCGTGGGTACGCACGAGCTTCCACAGGTGACCGTCGTCGGCCCTCGACACGACCGCCTCGAAGTTCGACCCCACATGGGCGGGCACCTGGATCCGCAGCGGCTTGGGAGGATGGTCGACCCTGCCCAGTCTGCGGGCCAGGCCCGAGGCGAGCGTGTCGCCTTCGAGCATGTTGTCGCGGGTCATCAGGTACACGTGACGTTCGGGGTCCTCAGCGCCGCCGTCGACGACGCCCGTCAGGTCGCGTCCGGGCAGCGGATGGACCTCGCTGAAGTGCTCCGCCAGGCTCGCCGCGGTCGCCTCTTCGTCGATCCCCGCGACCGCGAGCAGCGTCGGCACGATGTCGACATGCGACGTCGGTGCGGTCACGGTGCGCCGTTCGGTCGGTTCGGCACCGACCCGGGCGATGACGAAGGGGACCCGCGTGGCTTCGTCGTAGAGGTTGAACCACTTCTGGTGCAGCCCGCCGTGCGCGCCCAGCAGGTCGCCGTGGTCCGCGGTGCGCACCAGGACGGCGTCGCCGTCGGTTCCCTCGGTGACCGCCCGCCGCACCCGGTCGATGGGCGCGTCGACCTCGGCGTGCAGCCGGTGGTACAGGTCACGGTACGCCTGGGCGTTGTGGTCGTACAGGCGCTTGACCGCCGGCACCGGCCCGTAGGCCGACGGGTACGAGGTGCGGTACGCGATCTGCGCCGCCGGTTTCGTCGACAGGTCCTCGTCGGCGGTCGTCGCCGCCGGCACCGGCGGCGGGTCGAGCGGTGACGGCTCGAGGGGGTTCTTGCGGATCCAGATCGGGAACAGCACGATGTCGTGGGGGTTGACGAAGCTGGCGACCAGCAGGAACGGCCGCTGCGCGGCGGCGTCGCCGGCGCGGCGGCGCGCGTAGCGGTCCTCGAGCCAGCGCACCACCCGGTCGGCGATCAACGGGTCACGCACGAGGCCGCTGTCGGCGAGGCGACCGCCGTGGGGTTCGGGGCCGACCCAGCCCGAGAAGCCGTACGCACCGAGGGGATCGGCCTCGAGGTAGCGCTGGACCGCCGCTTCATCGGGGTTGCCGTGCGCGTCGTTCGTGGCGAGCGGGGCGCCGGTGGCCGGGTCGAACAGGTCCGCGTGGGAGATGTGCCACTTGCCGTCGTAGTGGGTGTCGTAGCCCGCCGCGCGGAACCAGTTGCCGAGCGTGGGGACCTCGCCGGGCCGCAGCCAACGCAGGCGGGTGTCGTCGGCCATCTTGCCGAGCCCGTCGGTCTGGGTGACCCCGTGCAGGTCGGGGTACTGGCCGGTGAAGATCGTGGGCCGCGACGGCACACACGCGACCGACCCGGTGTAGTGCCGTTCGAAGCGCACGCCGTGTTCGTCGAACCAGGCGCGTCCGGTGAGCGTGGCGTCACGCCATCTGGCCAGCGCGGTCGCGGCCGGTCCGGCGGCGGCCTTCTCGTACGGCGGGGTGGCCCTTTCCTCGTCGGTCATGATGATGACGACGTCGGGGCGGGAGTCGGGTCGGCCTTCAGACACGAACGGTTCCTCCGATGCGTCGGTCGAGCCCGTCGAGGAGTTGGTCCGACACCCGGGCGAGCACCCGGGCGATGACGGCCGCGGCGAGTTTCTGGGGCGGTCGACCACCGGCGTCCACCGTGGAGGTGAGCGTCACGTCGGTGCCGCCGTCGACCGGTTCGAGACGCCAACGGTTCTCGGCCCGACGGACCATCGCGGGCAACCCGTCGATCTCGTACGCGAGGGTGACCGCGGGCTGCCAGTCGACGACCCGTTCCAACAGCACGGTCCGGCCGGCCTGGACGCGTCGGGTTGCTCCGGGTCCTTCGGCATCGGCGGTCGTCAACGCGGAATGCTGCACGTTCGGTGCCCAGATCGCCAGCGCGCCGTAGTCGGCGAGCACCTCCCAGATCTCTCCGGGCGACGCGTCGATGCGCCGGTGCCGCGTCGCTTCTGCCATCTTCGAAAGCCCCTTCGTCTCGGCTGCGGAGCCCTCACTCTAGCGACTTCGAAGGGATTGTGCGAGATGCCATCGCAATAGTTTGCGGAGGGGGTAACCTCACTGCCGTGCCCGACCCCACTCCCACCATCGAAGACGGGCGACGCGCGCGACGGGCCCGCAATCGCGACGCCGTCGTGGACGCCCTCGTCGACCTGCTGGCCGAGGAGGCCGGCGTCCCCGGCGCCGATGAGATCGCGGCCCGCGCCGGGGTGTCGGTGTCGTCGCTGTTCCGCTACTTCGACGGGCTCGAGGACCTCAAGAACCAGACGGTCGAGCGCTATTTCAGCCGCTACGCGTCGCTGTTCGAGATCCCGCACCTGGGCGAAGGCACCAGAGGCGAGCGGATCGACACGTTCGTCGATGCCCGGCTGCGTCTCTACGAGGCGATCGCGCCGATCGCCCGTCTGGCCCGCGCCCGCGCCTACGACCAACCCGCGATGGCGGTGCCCCTCGCTCGGGCCCGCACGACGCTCCTCGATCAGATCGAGGTGCAGTTCGCGACCGAGGTGGCCGCGCACCCGATGCTGGTCGCACTGATCGATGCCCTGACGTCGTTCGAGTCCTGGGACCTCCAGCACACCGCGCACGGTTGCACGGCGGCGGAGGTCCGGTCCGGCTGGCGCTACGGACTCGATCGCCTGCTCGGCGACTGAGGTGTCAGGCGGCCGTCGTCTCGATGGCCGGGGAACCGCCTCCGGACGTGACGGCCACCTTGCGCGGCTTGGCCTGCTCGGCCACCGGGATGGTCACCGTGAGCACCCCGTTGGTGTAGTCCGCGGTCACCTTGTCGGCGTCGAGGCCCTTGCCGAGGAAGAGCTGACGGCGATAGGCGCCCTGACGTCGCTCGGAAGCGACCACCTGGGTGTCGTCGTCGATGGTCCAGGAGCGCTCGGCCGCCACGGTCAGCACGTCCTTCTCGACGGTCAGGTCGATGGAGTCGGGCTCCACACCGGGAAGGTCGAAGCGGACGGTGAAGGTGTCGCCGTGGCGATAGGCGTCCATCGGGACCGCCGAGGGACGCATGCGGGTGCCGAACGCCTCCTGGGCGAGCGCGTCGAGGTCACGGAACGGATCGGATCGCAGCAACATGTCTGGCCTCCTTGGCTGATGGACGGCGGCTGTCGACACCCAATCTAGCGCGCCCTTCCGGCCCTGACAACACCAGCATCAGGTTTCTTGCCTCAACCGCGTTTTTCGTTTGGCGTCTCAACGCTCCAGCCGGCGCTCCGCCGAGAGACTAAGGTGCCACGCACGCACCTGTACACGATCGGGCACTCCACCCAGTCGAGCGACGCGTTCTGCGCCCAGCTCGTCGACCACGGCGTCGTCACGCTCGCCGACGTCCGCTCGATCCCCGGGTCCAACCGCAATCCGCAGTTCCACGCCGAGGCGCTCGGCGCCGCCCTCGACGAGGTGGGGATCGCCCATGTCCACCTCGGCGCCCTGGGCGGCAGACGCAATCGCCAATCCGAGGTGGACCCGGCGCTGAACGCGGCCTGGCGGAACCGCTCGTTCCGCAACTACGCGGACTACGCGACCACCGACGCCTTCGCCGACGGACTGGGCGAACTCCTCGGCCTCGACGGTCCGGTCGCGTTCATGTGTGCCGAAGCCGTGCCCTGGCGGTGTCACCGCACGATCATCTCGGACCACCTGGTCGCTCGAGGCCACGTCGTGACCCACCTGATGGGAGCGGCCACGACCGACCATCACCTCGGCGCCTGGGGACCCACGCCCGTCGTGCACGGTGACTCGGTGACCTACCCGGTGGACTGACGACCCTGAGTCATCTGACGAATCGGCATCGACGCCGCGACCGAAGAATGCCGTGCAGCGGTGTGTCGTCTTTCCTACACTCCGGCGAAGCCATCCTGAAACCGGCCCGTGACCGACGCGTGTCGGCACCGGTGGAAACGAAGTCGTCGATGCAACGCCTGCGTACTGATCTGACCGTTCCGGTGGCAATGGTCGCCCCCACGCTCGCCGTGGCAGCGTGCGGCAGGGCACCAACGAGACGACCCGCAGGTGCCGATCCGTCGATGCTCGCCACGCACGGGCTCCGCCTGATCCCCGAAGGGCGTGGGGTGTTGCATCGGGGCGACCGGTGACGGCGAACTGGTTCACCGACGCCGGCCTGGGGATCTTCGTCCACTGGGGTCCCTTCGCCGTCCCGGCGTTCG
>JBDZVK010000367.1:0-2563 GCA_040255725.1 Actinomycetota bacterium | reverse complement strand
GAGCTCGACGGCGGTGAGGTCGCGCCGCTGGAGATGACCAAGTGGTTCGACACGAACTACCACCAGCTCGTGCCCGAGTTGGCGCCCGATCAGTCGTTCGCGGCCCGGCCCGGCCTGTTCGCCGCGCAGCTCGCCGAGGCCCGCGCGCTCGGCGTCCCCGCACGGATGGCGCTCGTCGGCCCGGTCACGTTCCTCGGTCGCTCGAAGCGCACCGACGCCGGAACGACGTATGACCTGCTGGATGGTCTCGTCGACGCGTACGTCGACCTCGTGACCGCGCTGGCGGCGGCCGGGGCGGAAGCGTTCGCCTTCGACGAGTCGCTGCTGGTGACGGACCTGTCGGATGCCGCGCGTGGCGCGTACCGGGGTGCCTACGAGCGCATCCGCGAGGCAGTCGGCGACGCGGAACTCACCGTGACCGCGCCCTTCGGTGCGCTGGGCCCGAACACCGAGCTGGCCCTCGGCCTGCCCGTCGACGTCGTACACGTCGATCTGGTGCGGGGCGCCGACCAGCTCGACGACGTGCTCGCGGCCCGGCCCGAGTCGATGGCGCTGTCACTCGGGGTCGTCGACGGCCGCAACATCTGGCGCAGCGACCTCGAAGCGGTCGCGGCGCGGGTGCAACCGGTGATCGACGCCGTCGGCGCCGAACGCGTGCAACTCGCACCGTCGTGCTCGCTGCTGCACCTGCCGGTGGACCTCTCGGCCGAAGACGGGCTGGATCCCGAGTTGCGCTCGTGGTTGGCGTTCGCGACCGAAAGACTCGAAGAGTTGCGCGTGTTGGACGCGCTGCTCGACGGGAACGAAGCGGCGGTCGCCGACGCGTTCGCCGACAACCGGGCAGCGGCCGCGTCGCGCCGCGCGTCGAGTCGGGTCCACAACCCCGAGGTCGCCGCGCGGCTCGCCGGTCTGACGCCGGACATGGCGCGGCGCGACTCGGCCTATCCCGAACGGGCGGCCGGCCAGGCCGCCGAACTTGGCCTCCCCGTATTGCCCACGACCACGATCGGGTCGTTTCCCCAGACGGCGGTCATCCGCAAGCTGCGCAAGCAGTTCCGGGCCGGTGAGATCGACGGGGCGACCTACGCCGACGGCCTGCGCACCGCGATCGAAGACGCGGTGCGACTCCAGGAGCGCCTCGGTCTCGACGTGCTCGTGCACGGCGAGTTCGAACGCACCGACATGGTCGAGTACTTCGGCGCCAAGCTCGACGGCTTCGCGACGACCGCGAACGGCTGGGTGCAGAGCTACGGTTCCCGCGGGGTCAAGCCGCCGATCCTGTTCGGCGACATCGTGCGTCAAGGGCCCATGACCGTCGACTGGATCGCCTTCGCCGCAGGTCTCACCGACAAACCCATGAAGGCGATGCTGACCGGGCCGGTGACGATCCTGGAATGGTCGTTCGTGCGTGACGACCAGCCCGAGGCCACCACCGCGATCCAGGTCGCACTGGCTCTGCGCGACGAGGTCGACGACCTGATCGATGCCGGCATCCGGATCATCCAGATCGACGAACCCGCACTGCGTGAGGGTCTGCCCCTGCGTCGAGCCGATCAGGCCGCCTACCTCGACTGGGCGACCGAGTCGTTCCGCGTCGCTGCCGGCTCGGCGCCCGACGAGGTCCAGATCCACACGCACATGTGTTACGCGGACTTCGGCGACATCATCGACGCGATCGTCGCGCTTGACGCGGATGTGATCTCGATGGAGGCGTCGCGTTCGGCGATGGAGCTGCTCGACGACTTCGGCGACTACCCCAACGAGATCGGGCCCGGCATCTGGGACATCCATTCGCCGCGGGTGCCCGAGCCGGACGAACTCGACGACTTGCTCGACCGGGCGATCGCCAAGCTGGGTTCCCAGCGGTTGTGGGTGAACCCGGACTGTGGCCTGAAGACCCGGGACTGGCCCGAGACCGAGGCGTCGCTCGCCAACCTCGTCGCAGCGGCCAAGCGGGCACGGGAGCGGTTGAGCCCGCCCGGCTGATCGGCGGACTTCGAAGGGCGTCGATCAGCATCGTGGACCGCATCGAGGTGGGGACCCGCAGCCTGGTCTTCGAAGGCAGGACCTCGAGGGCCGTGCGTCAGGGCGTCGTGCTGCTCGTCGGGAAGATCCGCATGTCGAGTACCCGACTCGCGTCAGGCGAGAACACGATCAGAACGGTCGAGCCACCGGCCGCCGACCGGCCGGGATCACTTGTCGCAGGCGGTGCCTCCGTCGGTGCGGATGGCATCTGACGGACGCCGCCCCGGTTGTACATCGCTACGGCGCTCGATGGGAGGTCGTCGAAGTGAACGATCCACTGGGCTGTGTGGTCATATTCTTCGTATCGCATGCCGAACAGAGCGTAACACGATTCTGACCGTAGAGGACCGTGACAACCTGGCAGGTGGAGGTGAGCGCGGGGCGCCCGGGACGTGGCACACGTCACTAGAACGTGTTTCAGTTCGAGTGGTAGACAGGGGGGTGGAGCCGTGTCCCTGCCACGAGCAGCAAACAGGAGAAGACGATGCCCGTACCCCTCCCCGAGGGATTCGACCTGACCGATCCCGACATCCTCCAC
>JBDZVK010000366.1:0-2565 GCA_040255725.1 Actinomycetota bacterium | reverse complement strand
CGAGCGGTGATTGACTCCGATGACGACGATTGCCACGCCTCGAGGCGCTCCTTGAGTCGGTCCGGGTCCCACAGGCCGCGGGAGACCGGAGTTCCCCACCAGCTTACGGGCGCGGGTTCGAGTCCGGTCCAATCCGGGGCACGGTCCTCTCCGTCAGTGCGGGCCGCGGTCGACGTCGATCTGGTCGGTCTCGCGTTGCCCGCGCTGGCGGTGGAAGCTCAGGATCTGCAGTTCGACGGCCAGATCGACCTGGCGCAGGTGCACGTCGTCGGGCACGCTCAACACGGCCGGTGCGAAGTTCAGGATGGACGACACGCCCGCTTCGACGAGCAGATCGGCCACGCGTTGAGCGCCGCTGGAGGGGATGGCGATCACGCCGATCGCGATCCCGAGATCACGGACCAGTGCGGCCAGGTCGGCCAGCGGATGGATCTCGATGCCGACGTGCTCGGTTCCGATCTTCGCGGGGTCGTCGTCGACCAGTGCCGCGACCGGAAAACCACGGGTGGTGAATCCCGCGTAGTCGGCGAGCGCCCGGCCGAGGTTGCCCACGCCGACGATGAGCACCGGCCACTGCTGGGTGAGGCCGAGCGCATGGCGGATCTGGAAGAGCAGGTAGTCGACCTCGTAGCCGACGCCCCGGATCCCGTAGCTGCCGAGGAACGACAGGTCCTTGCGGGCCTTGGCGGCGTTGACCCCCGCGAGCTCGGCGAGGTCCTCCGACGAAACGGTTGCGACGTCACGCGACTGCAGGTCGTCCAGGACCCGTTGGTAGATGGGCAGGCGCGAGACGGTCGCATCGGGGATCGGCCGCCTCGGTTTGGACGCCATGCGGCTCAAGCGTAGGCAACCATGTGCAGCGTTTCACAAGCGGTCGGGCGGCGACCCGCGAGTCGGGGTCAGCGCTCCCGAACATACAGATACAGCGGAGCGAGCCGCTGCATCGCCGAATAGACCTCGTCGAAGCCGCGGTAACGCGCGGGAGGTCTCGTCGGATCGTAGGTGCTGACGCGGTCGAAGCCCTTCGGCCCGTCGGGCGACTGGCTCACCAGGAGCGTGTACCGCTCGTTGCCCGTGGCGGTGAACCAGGCACCCGGCAGCGTCGAGGAGAGGTCGCGGTCCACGTGCACCTCGCAGCCCTCGATCTGAAGCTGCGCGATCAACCCCACGGTGGCCAGCGTGTTGCCGTACCCTTGACGGCTCACGATCACCGCACCGGGAGACCGGTTGCAGTAGTCGTGCCCGACCTCCGCGAACCTGGCGACCGCGCCGTAACCGCTCGAACTCACATCGTTGGCGGGAGACGATGCGACGAGCATGCTGCCGACCAACGCCAGGGTCGCCACACCGGCCAGACCCGAACCGGCCGCCGCCCAGACGGTGGACTTCGGCGTGCGTTCACGGAGCATCCCCAGCGACCATTGCACGGTCGCCAGGACCGTGAAGGTCCAGGCCGCGAACCCTGCGACCAACCACGCCCGATTGTGACCGATCAGGCTGATCGGATCGTTCGGCATCACGCTCGATGCGACGAACGAACCCGCCAGTGCGGCCGCGGCGACGACTCCCAGGGTGACCAGCTCGCGGTTCCGGCGCCGAACCGACCAGACGAAGAGACCCACGGACACCGCGGTGAAGACCACCGCACCGATCACGTGCGCCGTCGGCGTGTGCCAGACCATCTGACCGTTCGGCAGGACGCGTCCGTCCACGCGCAACCCGTGCACCGTCCACGACGGAGGGAAGGCGAGTGCGTCGACCAGTCGGTCCACGGCCCAACTCGGACCGACCGCGTCGGACCCCGCGCCGGCAGAGAGCAGCGCCCACAGATTTCCCGAACCGAAGAACTGGTCGTACAGCGGACCCGACCAGCACCCCAGGCCCACCACCACCGACACGACCGCGATCGTCACCGAACGACGTCGGACGGTCCGCGCGCCACGCCCGCGGCGATCCCGGATCCAGGTCGTCGTCCTCACCGCCGCCACGGCCACGGCGATCGCCGCAACGGGAACCGAGAAGGCGACCTGCGACTGCGCCGCGACGCTCGCACAGCCCACCGCCGCGGGCCAGAACCAGTCGTCGCGGTTCATGACCGCCCATCCCGCCCCGATCAGGCCCAGCATCGTGAACATCGCGGCCGCATCCAGATAGGGCGCCCGGAGGAACTGGGCTCCCACCACGGCGATGAACCACGCGACCATGACGAGCGACGGCACGAGAAACCGGAGTCTCCCGCGCCGCCACGCACTCGCCGACCACACCGCCAGCGCGAGCGCGACGATGAGTGCCGACCCCACGAGCGCTCCGCCGTTCGAGGGCGCGAACAGGCGCAGGGGACCGGCGATCAGCCACAGTTGCATCGGGCCTGGGTGATAGAGCGTCTGGGACGCATCGGCGGCACCGCTGACCGTGGAGTAGAGCCCCAGGAGCGGCGGATGGGTGCTCAGCGTGCCCCACGCCTGCGCCACGGCGGTGGCCTCGTCCCCGAAGGGCATCCAGCCCTTCCACCAGGCGACGAGCGCGGCCACGAGCGGAGACACGATCACCACGCCGGCGCAGGCG
>JBDZVK010000365.1:0-2586 GCA_040255725.1 Actinomycetota bacterium | reverse complement strand
GCCGCCGCCTCGCCCACGGCATCGGCCCGAACGCCCGCTTCGCCACCGTCGACGGTGCGGGCCACGCCGCCCACAGTGAGCGGCCCGACGAGGTCGCCCGTCTCGTCGCCGACTTCGTCGCCGACTGACGCGCCCGAACGTGCGGGGGGATCAGACGAGGGCGAGGCCGAGTGCGAAGAGCAGACCCGTGACCAACTGGGTCCGTCCGGTCGCGCCGAGCACCGGGATCAAATCCTTGCCTGACGCCCCACCGAGCACGGCGCGGATCGCCGGGATCGCCACGAACACCCCGAGCGCACCCAGGGCGCCCCACGGCCGCCCGGCTGCGAAGGCGACGACGACCACGCCGACGAGTGACGCCACCAGCAGCGCCGTGTGCAACCAGCGGGTCGCCCGGTCACCCATCCGCACGGCCAGGGTGTGCTTGCCGGTGGAGGTGTCGCCGGGGATGTCCCGCAGGTTGTTGACGACCAACAGCGCGGTCGCCAGGAACCCGACCGGGAACGACGCCGCGAACGCCGACCAGGTCAACGCACCGGTGTTGACGTACGCGGACCCCACCGTGGCGACCACCCCGAAGAACACGAACACGAACAGTTCGCCGTACCCGGCGTAACCGTAGGGGTGCGACCCGCCCGTGTAGAACCACGCCGCGGCGATCGCTGCGATCCCCACGATGATCAACTCCCACCCCACGGCCACTGCCAGGGCGAGCCCGGCCACACCGGCGACGCCGAACGCGCCGAACGCCGCGAGCTTCACCGACCGGGGCCGAGCGAGCTTCTGGCCGACGAGACGGACCGGTCCGACCCGGTGGGCGTCGTCGTCGGTGCCCCGCACGCCGTCGGAATAGTCGTTCGCGTAGTTCACCCCCACCTGCAAGGCGAGCGAGACGACGAGTGCGCACATGACGCGCCAGGCGATCACCCCGTCGCCCACCGCGACGGCGGTCCCCACCGCGACCGGCACGACCGCCGCCGGCAGCGTCCGCGGCCGAGCCCCTTCGATCCATTCGCCGAACGTCGCCATCGGCCTGCGACCCTACGCGGCGCGACACCCGGCTCCTAGCATGGATCCTCGTCATGTCCGCCCCTCGTCTCGTCGCGCTCGACGCCACGGGCGATGACGAATTCGTGACCCGGCTGACGCGGATCTGGGAACGGGGTGATGCGGCCCTGCCCGTCGACCCCCGCCTGCCCGCCGAAGCACAGGACGAATTGCGTGCGGCGATGCGGGTCGGCGACGAGGTCGCTCCGGGCGACGCCCTGGTGGTCGCCACCAGCGGCTCCACCGGCGCGCCCAAGGGCGTGGTGCTCACCCACGACGCGCTGGCGGCCCAGGCCCGGGCGGTACACGAACGCCTCCGGGTCGACCGCGCCATCGACCGCTGGTGTGCGTGCCTGCCCCTCGCCCACGTCGGGGGGCTCGGCGTCGTGGTGCGCGCCCTGGTCGACGACGTGCCGCTGCAGGTGCTCCCCCGCTTCGACGTCGACGCGGTCGATGCGACCCTGATCTCCCTGGTGCCCACGGTGCTCGACCGGCTCGACGCCGCCACGGTGGCCGAGTTCCGCTGGGTCGTGCTCGGCGGCTCGGGAGACCCGGCCCGGCGCCCCGACAACGTGGTCCGCACCTGGGGAATGACCGAATCCGGCGGTGGCATCGTCTACGGCGACCGACCCCTGCCAGGTGTCGAAGTGCGTGAGGTCGACGGCGAGTTGCTGATCCGATCCGCCGGCCTGCTGCGCTGCTACCGCGACGGCACCGACCCCACAGACGCCGACGGCTGGTATGCGACCGGCGACCTCGGCTCGGTCGATGACGACGGTCGGGTGAGCGTCGTCGGCCGCCGCGACCACCTGATCATCACCGGCGGCGAGAACGTGTGGCCCGAACCGGTCGAGGCCGTCCTCCGCGAGCTGCCGGGCATCGCGGATGTGGCGATCACCGGGCGCCACGACCCGGAGTGGGGCCAGCGTGTCGTCGCCCTGGTGGTACCCACCGAGGTGTCGGACCCGCCCGGTCTGGAATGCCTGCGCGACGCGGTCGCGACCACCCTTCCCCGTTACGCGGCGCCCCGAGAGCTGGAATTGGTCACGGCCATCCCCCGCACCGCGCTCGGCAAGATCCGACGGAGCGAGCTGTGACCCGCCGAATCGTGCTCGCGTCGGGTTCTCCGGCCCGCCTGCGGCTGTTGCGCGACGCCGGGATCGACCCGGAGGTGATCGTGTCCGGCGCGGACGAGACGATCGACGTCGGCACCGACCCGGCAGCCGCGACCGTGGAGCTCGCCCGGCGCAAGGCCGACGCGGTCGCCGACGGATCGACCGCAGGGAATCCTGCCCCGCTCGTGCTGGGATGTGACTCGATGCTGTTCTTCGACGGTGCCTGCCACGGCAAACCCCTCACCGCGGACGTCGCCACCGCGGCGTGGAAGGCGCGTCGGGGTCGCACCGGCGTGCTGTGGACCGGGCACGTGCTCATCGACACCGCCGATGGCCGTCACGTCGAGGCCGCGTGCGCCACCACCGTGCGTTTCGCCAGGGTCACCGACGCCGAGATCGCCGCGTACGTGGCGACCGGCGAACC
>JBDZVK010000364.1:0-2601 GCA_040255725.1 Actinomycetota bacterium | reverse complement strand
TCGCCTTCCAGGACCGGGCGATCTCCGACACGCTGTGCGCGTTGTTGTGCCACGGCGTGTTCGACCGGTACCCCAACGTGCGGGTCGCCTCGATCGAGAACGGGGCGATGTGGGTGCCCGACTTGCTCCGCAACCTGGCCGACGGCTACGGCAAGATGCCGTTCTCGTTCGGCACCGACCCGGTGGAGCGCTTCCGGTCGAACGTCTGGGTCGCGCCCTACTACGAGGACGACATGGACGTACTCAAAGAAGCGGTCGGGATCGATCATCTGCTGTTCGGCTCGGACTTCCCGCACGCCGAAGGGCTGCCCGAGCCGCTGCTGTACACCAAGGACATCCCCACCTACGACGAGGTCGAGACCCGCAAGGTCATGCACGACAACGTGCACGAGTTGATCACCCCCCGCCCCACCTGATCACGCACCGTCCGAGCTGATCACCGACCCGTCCCCGTTTTGGGTGCCGATTCCAGACACCCAGTGTCCGAAACCCGCACCCAAAAGATCAGCGGGGGGCGATCCGGGCTCGCCGCAAGGCCGCGACCACCTCCCACGGGCGATGGAACACCTGATCGTCGGTGACCCGGACGAGGCGGAACCCTGCCCGACGGAGCTTCTCAGCACGCTCACGATCGGCTCGCACGTCACTCAGTGCCGTGTGGAACCGTTCGCTGTCGACTTCGACGATCAGACGCCGGGACCGGTCGAGGAAGTCGACGCGCCCGCACCAGGAATCGGCGCCGAGATCGACCTGGCGCTCCATGGCCGGCAGGTGCGCGTCGCGGAGGATCTCGGCGAACCGGCCCTCCAGGCCACTGGCCGGGGGCACGTAGTCGTCGTCCCGGTCATCGAGAATCGCCCGGAGCGTTCTCACGCCGCGAACGCCCGAGCCGGCCACCTCGTCGAGCAGGTGCCTGGTGGAACGACCCGAGAGGATCCGCATCGACCAGAGGCGATCGAAGAGTCGTTCGGCACGTTGCGGCGACACCGTCGCGCACAGCTGCAACACGAGCAGTTCCGGGCGCACGACGGGCACACCATCCAGTACGGTGCCGTGGTCGGGCCGCAATGCCCGCATCCGGTGGACCGTGCCCACGGGTCGATGGACCGGATGGCTGCGTCGGACGATCACGACGTGGGCGGGACAGAGCTTGAAGCCTGGTAGGCCCCACAGGGCGGCGGCCGAGGTATTGGACAGCAGCGCACCGGCGCCGGCATCGAGCACCGCGGCGAGCGCACGTTGGTGGTCGGTGCGTGGCGCGGCGAGGTGGCGGATCAGACGCGGCCCCTCACGTACCCACTCCCGACCCGCACCGCGTCGGTGGACGGTGCGGGGTGGCAGCACGCTGGCTTGTTTCCGCGTCAGGAGCCCGAGCTGCCCGGCGGCCTGTCGTCGGAGTCGGGGCTCGAGATCGTTCGGTGTAGCTGGATCGGTGACTGACATACCAGCCATTGCACTCCGAGGGTGTGACAGTGGCGCCTCACCCCGCGTTTTGGGTGCGGATTCCGGACCGTCAGTGTCCGGAACCCGCACCCAAAACGGAGACGGCAGCAGACCGCGGGCGTCAGGTCCAGGCTTCGGCGAGCGCGCGGAGCGCGTCGGGGGCCTCGCGGGTGCGCTGCCACGGCGCGACGATGATCCGGTCGAGTCCCAGAGCTTCCCACGCCGCGAGATCGCCGGGGTGGCGCACCGATGCGCCCATCGTGATCGGCGTCGAGCCGGGGGCGCGGCCCAGGTCGGTCTCGATGCGGTGGAACCGGTCGATCAGCGCACGGGCTTCGCCGAGGTCGTGGTCCATGGCGATCCAACCGTCGCCGAGCAGGATCGCCCGACGCATCGCGGCGGTCGACTCGCCGCCCACCAGGATCGGCGGACCGCCCGGCTGGACGGGTTTCGGGGCGAAACCGACCGGATCGAACGAGAAGAACTCGCCATCGGCGTCGATCGTCTCCTCGGTCCACAGACGCCGCGTGAGCGCGATCGCCTCGTCGAGACGACGGCCGCGCGTGGACGGGTCCAGGCCCGCGGCGATCCACTCGTTGGTCAGCCAGCCGGCGCCGACCCCGGCGAGCGCCCGGCCATCCGAGATGAGGTCGAGGGTGGCGAACCCGCGGGCGCCGACGAAGGGATGCCGGATGGCGAGCAGGTACACGAACGTCCCCAGTGCGACCCGGGTGGTGCGGGCAGCCAGGGAGGCGAGCAGGGCGAACGCGTCGAACACCGGCGCGTCCGCGGGGATCGGCGGGTGCTTCTCGCCGGGGCGGAGCTCGCCCGACATCTGCCGTGGCAGCACCAGATGTTCTGACACCCACACCGACTCGTAGCCGAGCTCGTCGGCGAGCAGGGTGACCTCCACGAACTGTTCGGGCCGCAGCCTGGCGAGGGGGATGCCGATCTTCATGCGGTCTTTGTAGTCCGTCACCATGCGGTCTTGCCGCAGACCCGTCCCTCCCGTCGATGAAATCTGGAACGAAGTGGTCGAAACACTGCCCATTCGCTCCAGATTTCGCATGGCAGGGCGGGGTGCCACGACGTCGATCCTGAGGTGACATGATTGTTAGATATGGCGACTGGTGCTGCCGCGGGTTCGACCATTGCGAT
>JBDZVK010000363.1:0-2611 GCA_040255725.1 Actinomycetota bacterium | reverse complement strand
CCTGAGTGTACGAACAGATCGGGCAGAACAAGCGTCGCACGGTGGTGCTCGTCGGGGGCTTCGCCGTGTTCGTCGCGCTGGTGGCCGTCGCGGTCAACCTGCTGGTGCGCGGCGGCGCGATCGGCTTCGTGATCGCCGTCGCCGTCGCCGCGGCGATGGCCTTCTCGGGCTACTGGAAATCCGATTCGGTCGCGTTGGCCATGAGCCGCGCGAAGCCCGCCGACCGGGCCGAGTACGCGCAGTACCACAACCTGGTCGAGGGCCTGTGCATCGCCGCGGGTCTCCCCAAGCCCCGCCTGTACGTGATCGCGGACGACGCACCGAACGCGTTCGCGACCGGGCGGAACCCCCGGCACGCGGCCATCGCGGTGACCACGGGACTGCTCGAGAAGATGAACCGGGTCGAGCTCGAAGGGGTGCTCGCGCACGAGCTGAGCCACATCAAGAACTACGACATCCTGGTGTCGACCCTCGCGGTGACGATGGTCGGGGTGGTGATCCTGCTGTCGGACTTCGCGATCCGGTTCCTGTGGTGGGGCGGGGGCCGGACCTCGAGCAGCGACCGGCAGAACTCCGGGCCGATGGCGATCCTGTCGATCGTCGGGTTCTTCCTGTTGATCTTCTCGCCGCTGATCGCGCGCCTGTTGCAGTTCGCGGTGTCGCGGAACCGTGAGGAACTCGCGGACGTGTCCGGAGTCGGGCTGACCAGATACCCGCCCGGGTTGATCTCGGCGCTCGAGAAGCTCCGGGACGACACCACGGTGACCCACTCGGCGTCGAAGGCGACGGCGCACCTGTGGATCGAACAACCCACGGCACGGACCCCCGAGGAAGGCCGGATGTCGAAGCTGAACCGGCTGTTCGACACGCACCCGCCGCTCGAGGAACGGATCGAACGCCTCCGCGAGTTGTAGGTCGCCCGCGAGCGGATGATCGAAACCGCCGCCGACGCGCCCTGGCCGGTCCACCACACCAACCCACTTCCCGAAGGCCGCCACCGGTCCGTACACTGATCCCATGACCGACGACGCAACGACCAACCGCACCACCGGAACGGCGAGGGTCAAGCGCGGGCTCGCCGAGATGCTCGCCGGCGGCGTCATCATGGACGTCGTCGATCCGGCCCAGGCGAAGATCGCCGAAGACGCCGGGGCCGTGGCGGTCATGGCCCTGGAACGAGTGCCGTCCGACATCCGTCGCGACGGGGGCGTGGCCCGCATGTCCGACCCGGAGATGATCGAGGGCATCAAGGAAGCCGTCACGATCCCGGTCATGGCCAAGGCCCGGATCGGCCACTTCGCCGAGGCCCAGGTGCTCCAGGCGCTCGGGGTGGACTACGTGGACGAATCCGAGGTGCTCACGCCCGCGGACGAGGCCCACCACATCGACAAGTGGGCCTTCACGGTACCGTTCGTGTGCGGCGCGACGAACCTCGGCGAGGCCCTACGACGCATCTCGGAAGGCGCCTGCATGATCCGCTCCAAGGGCGAGGCCGGCACCGGCAACATCGTCGAGGCGGTCCGGCACCTGCGGTCGATCCTGGGCGACATCCGCAAGATCACCCAGGCCGACGCCGCGGAGCTCTACGACTGGGCCAAACAGCTCCGGGCGCCGATCGACCTGGTCACCGAGGTGCACGACACGGGGCGCCTGCCCGTCCCGTTGTTCTGTGCCGGTGGTATCGCCACCCCGGCAGATGCGTCACTGGTCATGCAGCTCGGTGCCGAGGCCGTGTTCGTGGGCTCGGGCATCTTCAAGTCCGACAACCCGCCGGTGCGGGCCAAGGCGATCGTCGAGGCGACCCTGCACCACGAGGATCCCGCGATGATCGCGAAGGTCAGCCGCGGTCTCGGCGAGGCCATGCCCGGCCTGGAGATCGGCGACCTCGCCACCACGTTCTCCGAACGGGGCTGGTGATGTCGGGCCGGTCGACCTCGTCGGGGGAGCCCCCGGGATGGGCACGCACATCGGCGTGCTCGCCCTCCAGGGAGCCGTAAGGGCCCATCTCGCCGCATTCGACGCGCTGGGGACGGCCGCGGTCACCGTCCGCAGTGTCGGCGAACTCGAAGCCGTCGACGCGCTCGTCGTGCCCGGCGGCGAGTCGACGACGATGTCGATGCTGCTGGAACGCAACGAGCTGGTCGGCCCGCTCCGGCGCCGAATCGCCGAAGGGATGGGGGTCTTCGGCACGTGCGCCGGCATGATCCTGTGCGCATCCGAGGTCGCCGACGGACGCGACGACCAGATCACCCTCGGCGCGATCGACCTGGCGGTACGGCGTAATGCGTTCGGCAGGCAGGTCGATTCGTTCGAATCCGACCTCGACGTCGCCGGGCTCGACGACCCGTTCCACGCCGTGTTCATCCGTGCCCCCGTGGCCGAAGCGGTCGGCCCCTCGGTCGAGGTGCTCGCGACCGTGGACGACGAGGTGGTCCTGTGCCGCCAGGGCAACGTGCTCGTGTCGTCGTTCCACCCCGAACTCACCGATGACGGCCGCATCCACCGACTCTTCCTGGATCTGGTGTCCTGAGCACCCCGATCCGTATCCGTACCGACGAGAGGACCACATGTCCGGACATTCCAAGTGGGCGACGATCAAGCACCAGAAGGG
>JBDZVK010000362.1:0-2612 GCA_040255725.1 Actinomycetota bacterium | reverse complement strand
CCATCGAGCCCGCAACCGGTGGTGACCAGGCGCCGACCACCGAGGGCGCGGAGGGTCGATGAGCGTCGTCAACCACGTCGGGCTGTGCGTCACCGATCTCGAAGCCGCGACCCGCTTCTACACGGGCGCGTTCGGCTTCACGGTGCGCAACGAGCTCGCCGTGCCCGACGCGTTCACGGTCGACCTGCTCGCCGTCGAGCCGCCGGTCGGACTCACCGCCCGTTACCTCGCTCTGGACGGATTCGTGCTCGAGCTGTTGTGGTTCGACCGGGACGGCAACGACCCGCGGCGCGCCCGCGGCTTCACCGAGCCGGGGCTGACGCACTTGTCGTTCGGCGTCGACGACCTCGATGAAGCCTGCCGCCTGGTCACCGAGCACGGCGGCACCGTCCTCGACGAGCGAACGGTGCCTGGCGCTGCCGTGATGGTCCGCGACCCCGACGGTCAGCTCATCGAACTCCTCCCCCGCATCCCGGCTTCCTGATCGCTGGCGGAGCGGGCGATCACGGCCTACGCTCAGCGCCATGGAGCGGGGGAGCGCCACCGTTCGCAACTCGGCGATCACCGCGATCGTCATCGGGTTCATCGTCGCGGCCGGAGCGCTGCTCCTTCCCTCCGCGTCGTCGAGCATCCAGGTCATGACCTTGGACCTCGGCACCGGCAAGGCCCCGCCGCCCCAGGTCACGAAGTGCGCATCTCCACTCTCGACGGGTTCCGCCTACGCACTCGCCGACGCCGGAAAAGACAAGCTCGATTGTCCGGCGACCATCTCCCATCGCCGCTGGACCGCCGGTGTGGCCGGGGTCGTCGCGCTCACCGGTGTCGTCACCCTCTTCGTCGTGCTTCTTCCGAGGCGTCGCCGCCCCGACGAGGATGGCGAAGCCGTTCAGGGCGTCGGTATCACCTCTGCTTCCTAGCGACGCGACGGGCGACGGCCGCGCACCGCTGCGCGCGCTCGACCGCCTTCGAAGCGACCAAGGCCGCGATGTCCTCCGGCTCGTACTCGGCCTTGGTCTTGAGCGGAAGCAATCGGCTGGGACGTGGCAGGTGACGACACAGATCCAGGAACCACGGCTCGTGTGCGTAGCCCCGCGCCATCAGATGGGCTGCAGCGCTGTAGACGTAGCGATCGCACACGACCGCCTTGCCCGCGTGGATCGCGGGAAGCAGCGTTTCGTGCGCATGCTGCAATCGCTCGCCCGTCAACACCGCGACAAGACCGCGGTAGTCGATCCCGTCCCGGGAAGCGGGTTCGTGCAGGTAGCGGAGATAGAGCGGGCGCTCCACGGCTTCCCGTGGCGGCGACCTCGTGACCACGACATCGAACCCGCGGGCCCCGAGCAGGCGCGCCGTTGCGGCGACGAGCGTCGACTTGCCCGACCCGTCGACGCCGTCGAACACGACGAACGGTCCTGACACGGCATCGATCCCGTCGAAGTCGATGACACAGGCGGGTTGTCCCTCGGGAACCATGAAGTTGCTCCAACTCGCCAGGCAAGAAGCGAGGACACATCGATGCTACCGGCCCGCAGTTCTCGGGCAGCCGTGCTGTACAATCACGCTGTATGACCACGGTCCGGACACAGGTGTACCTCACCGACGAACAGCGGCGTCGGATCGACGCCGCGTCGAAAGCAGAAGGCCTCACCATGGCTGAGATCATCCGCCGGGCCCTGGACGCCTATCTGAGCGACGATCTCGAACCGACCCGAGCGCTCGCCGCCACCTTCGGTGCACAGCCGAGCGCGTCGGTGCCCTCTCGGGACACCTGGCACCGTGGCTGACCTCCTGATCGACACCGATGTCTTCATCGATCACCTGCGGGGCGCAGCGCAGCTCCGCGTGGGACGCAACCGCGTCAACTATTCAGTCGTGACGCGCGCCGAACTGTTCGCAGGCAACACCGCAACCGACCTCGCGGCACAGCTCCTCGCGCCGTTCCGCGAACGCCGCGTCGACCGCAACGTCGCCGAGCGCGCGGGACGGGTGGCACGAGAATTCGGACTCCGACTGCCCGATGCGCTGATCGCCGCAACCGCGATCGAACACGGTCTGATGCTCGTGACGCGGAACGCCAAGGACTTCGAAGCCGTCCGCGGGCTGCGACTGAAGGTGCCACGATGATGCTCAGCGAGGCGCCGCGGGCGGCAGGTCGCGCTTGACGACCTTGCCGGTGGCGTTACGGGGCAGGTCGTCGACGAACGTGTAGTGGCGGGGAACCTTGTAGTCGGCCAGCCGCTCCGCGGCGAACGCACGCAGGCCCGCGGCATCGTTGGTCGCGCCGCCGTTGCGCAGCACGACCCACGCGCCGATGTCCTCACCGAGCACATCGTGGGGTACCGCGGCAACGGCCACCTGCGCGACATCGGGATGATCGATCAGCACCGCTTCGACCTCGGCGGCGTGGACATTGTTGCCGCCCCGGATGATCACGTCCTTGCGGCGCCCGACGATGTACAGGTAGCCGTCCTCGTCGAGCCAGGCGTCGTCGCCCGAATGCAGCCAGCCGTCCCGCCAGGTGGCCGCGGTCGCCTCGGCGTCGCCCCAGTACTCGCGCTCCCGGCCCGGGTTGCGCACCAGCAGCTCCCCCACCTCGCCCGGCGGCAACTCGG
>JBDZVK010000361.1:1168-2614 GCA_040255725.1 Actinomycetota bacterium | reverse complement strand
ACGTCGCGGCCGGTCTTGAGCTGCCCGTCGACCTGCACGACGATCCGGTCCCGCAGGTCGTTGGCCAGCAGCGTCTGCTGGGTCTCGGCGAGGCCGAGCTCCCACGGGCCGCCGGCGTGCTTGAGCGAGGTGAGCGGCGCGGCGCCGGTGCCGCCGTCGTGGCCCGAGATCAACACGACGTCGGAATGCGCCTTGGACACCCCGGCTGCGACGGTACCCACCCCGACCTCGGCGACGAGCTTGACGTGGATGCGCGCGTCGGGGTTGGCGTTCTTCAGATCGTGGATGAGCTGGGCCAGGTCTTCGATCGAGTAGATGTCGTGGTGTGGTGGCGGTGAGATCAGCCCCACCCCGGGCGTGGAGTGGCGAACCTCGGCAATCCAGGGGTACACCTTGTGGCCGGGGAGCTGGCCCCCTTCACCGGGCTTGGCACCCTGGGCCATCTTGATCTGGATGTCGTCGGCGTTCGTCAGGTACTCGGACGTCACCCCGAAGCGACCCGACGCGACCTGTTTGATCGAGCTGCGCAACTCGGGGTCGTACAACCGGGCGGGGTCCTCGCCGCCCTCTCCGGTGTTCGACTTGCCACCGATCCGGTTCATCGCGATCGCCAGGGTCTGGTGCGACTCGGCCGAGATCGATCCGTAGCTCATCGCCCCGGTGGCGAAACGCTTCATGATCTCGGTGATCGGTTCGACCTCGTCGACCGGGACGGGTTCACGCACACCGTCGGCGAAGCGGAACAACCCGCGCAGGGTGGCGAGACGGCCGGCCTGGTCGTCGACGGCCCTGGTGTACTGCTTGAAGATGTCGTAGCGGCGGGTGCGGGTGCCGTGCTGGAGCTTGAACACGGTCTCGGGGTTGAACAGGTGCACCTCACCTTCCCGACGCCACTGGTACTCACCGCCGCCTTCGAGTTCACGGTGGGACCGCTCGGTGCGTCGGGGCAGATAGGCGCGGTGGTGCCGCTCCGCGACCTCGCGGGCGATCTCGTCGAGTCCGACGCCGCCGAGCTTCGACGTGGTGCCGGTGAAGTACGCATCCACGAGGTCCTGCGACAACCCGAGCGCCTCGAACACCTGGGCGCCGGTGTAGGACGCAACGGTGGAGATGCCCATCTTGGACATGACCTTGAGCACGCCCTTGGACGCGGCCTTCAGGTAGTTCGCCGTCGCCTCGATCGTGCCGACGCCGTCCATCACGCCCCGGTCGCACATGTCCTCGATCGTCTCGAGCGCGAGGTACGGGTTGATCGCCGAGGCCCCGTAGCCGACGAGCACGGCCATGTGGTGCACCTCACGGGCGTCGCCGGCCTCCACGATGATCCCGGCTCGGGACCGCAGGCGTTCACGCACCAGATGGTGGTGCACCGCGGAGGTGGCGAGCAGCGACGGGATGGGTGCGGATTCGGCGTCGGAGTTGCGGTCGCACAGCACGACGATCCGG
>JBDZVK010000361.1:0-1068 GCA_040255725.1 Actinomycetota bacterium | reverse complement strand
GTTGCCTTCGGAGCCGAGCGTCGCCCGCAGGGAGGTGACGAGTTGCTCGCGGATCGCGTCGAGCGGCGGGTTGGTGACCTGGGCGAAGAGCTGGCTGAAGTAGTCGAAGAGCAGCCGGGGTCGTTCCGACAGCACCGCGACCGGGGTGTCGGTCCCCATCGAGCCGATCGCCTCGGCGCCGTTCACGGCCATCGGCTTGATGATCCAGGAGAGTTCCTCGGTCGTGTAGCCGAAGGTCTGCTGGCGACGGGCCACCGACGCGTGCGGCCAGCGGGTGTGGGGTCGGTCGGGCAGGTCCGACAGGGTCACGAGTGAGTCACGCACCCAGTCGGCGTAGGGGTGTTCGGCGGCGAGGGTGTCCTTGATCTCGTCGTCGCCGATGATGCGCCCGGCGGCGGTGTCGACCAGGAACATCCGGCCGGGACGCAGGCGACCCTTTTCGATCACGTGCGCCGGGTCGATCGGCAGCACGCCGACTTCGGAGGCCATCACGACGAGGCCGTCGTCGGTGACCCAGTAGCGCGAGGGGCGCAGGCCGTTTCGGTCGAGCACCGCGCCGACGACCTCGCCGTCGGTGAACGCGACCGACGCGGGACCGTCCCACGGTTCCATCAGCGACGCGTGGAACTCGTAGAAGGCCCGGTGCGCTTCGGGCATCTCGGTGTCGTTCTCCCAGGCGGCGGGGATCATCATCAGCACCGCGTGGTGGATCGGTCGCCCGGCCAGGTACAGCAACTCGAGCACCTCGTCGAAGGTGGCCGAGTCCGAGGCGCCGGGCGTGCAGATCGGGAAGATCCGCTCCAGTTCGGCCTCACCGAACGCGTCCGATTCGAGCATCGCTTCGCGGGCCCGCATCCAGTTGCGGTTGCCCGACACGGTGTTGATCTCACCGTTGTGGGCGACGTAACGGTACGGATGGGCGAGCGGCCAGGACGGGAACGTGTTGGTCGAGAAGCGGCTGTGGACCAGCCCGATCGCCGAGGTGACCCGCTCATCGAGCAGGTCGGGGTAGAACTCGTCGAGCTGGGGCGTGGTGAGCATGCCCTTGTAGACGATGGTCTTCGACGA
>JBDZVK010000040.1:11863-14212 GCA_040255725.1 Actinomycetota bacterium | reverse complement strand
TGCATCGACCTGGCCGGCAAGATGTCGGCCACGATCGACGCGGCCCGCAACGCCGCCGCCGAGGTCGCCGATCGCCTGGACGTGCGCGTGGTCGACTCCGAGTCGGTGAGCGGCGGCCTGCGGTCGCTGGTTCGACGTGCCGCCGCTGCCGCCGAGGCCGGCGAGTCTCTCGACACGATCGAGGCGATGGTGCACGACCGGGCGGCGCGCACCACCATCTTCGGCACGTTCGACACGCTCGAGAACCTCAAGATGGGAGGCCGGATCGGCGGCGCTCAGGCGTTCCTGGGCACGGTCCTCAAGATCAAGCCGATCGTCGAGGTCCGCAACGGCGAGGTCTCCGAGGCCGGCAAGCAGCGCACCCGCCGCAAGGCACTGGCGTGGATCATCGACCGGGTGGTCGAGGCGGGGGCGGTCGAGGACCTCACCCTGTGCGAGGCGTTGGCGCCCGACGTCGAGGCTTTCCGGGCGATGTTTCCCGAGGGCGTCGAGCTCGACGAGCTGCGACTCGGGCCGACGATCGGCACCCACGGTGGGCCGCGGACCATGGGTGTCAGCTTCGTGTACCCACCGGCGGCCTGACCGTCCCGGGACCGGTCGGGCAGTCCTTCATCTCGGGGCCGGGCGCCCGATAGCGTTTCGGACACCGTGGATGATGCGCGCCCTGACCGTTCTGATGGCCGATCACCGGTCGGCTCACCGCCGGGGCCGTCGCCCGGCTCGGGGTCGGGCGATCCGTCGGGCACCGTCATCGGCGGCCGCTACCGCATCATCCGCCTGATCGCGACGGGTGGCATGGCCCGGGTCTACCAGGCGATGGACGAGGTCCTGAGCCGTCCGGTCGCGGTCAAGATGCTGCACGAACATCTGCTCGTCGACGATGCCTTCGTCGCCCGGTTCCACCACGAGGCGATCGCCGCGGCACGCCTGAGCCATCCCTCGATCGTGTCGATCTTCGACACGGTCTCCGAATCGGGCGACCACGGCGCGCCCTGCGAGGCGATCGTCATGGAACTCGTCCACGGCACGACGCTGCGTCGCCGCCTCGACGCGGTGGGCACCCTGGAGGTGGCCGAGGCGGTCGCGGTCGGCGCCCAGGTGGCCGACGCGCTCGACACGGCGCACCGCGCCCACGTGGTGCACCGCGACATCAAGCCGGCGAACATCCTGTTGTCGACCGACGGCCGGGTGCTGGTCGCCGACTTCGGGATCGCGAAGGCCGCCGAGGGCCACGACCTCACCGCCGAGGGTTCCATGCTGGGCACGGCCAAGTACCTCGCTCCCGAGCAGGTCGAGGGCACCGGTGTCGACGGGCGGGCCGACGTCTACGCCCTCGGCATCGTGCTGTTCGAGGCGCTGTGCGGACGGGTGCCCTTCCACGCCGACACCGACACGGCCACCGCACTGGCCCGACTCCACCAGGCGCCGCTGCGACCTCGACAGGTGCGCGCGGACATCCCCAAGGGGATCGAGGAGGTCGTGTTGCGCGCCATGGCCCGGCACCGGGGTGACCGCTACGCCGACGCCGCCCAGTTCCGCGCCGCGCTGTTGGGGTGCGTGCACGATCGCACGTCGATCGAGATCAGCGTCGACGACACCGCGCCGGGCGCGACGATGGTCGACGGTCCGGTCCACACCGGGCGTCCGGTCGACCGGACGCCCGTTCCCGTGGCGGCCCCGTCGTCGAGCGCGCCGCCCGACCGGGTCGACGCGGCCTCCCGGCGGGGCTTCGGTCGTTCGGAACGGGCCTGGCTGGTGCCCACCCTGCTCATCGTGCTCGTCGCGGTCGCGCTCGGCGTGGTCGGGGTGTTGTTCGGGCAGTCGGGCACCGGCCGACGGCTGCTCGGCAGCTCGGGTACCCATGCGCCGACGACCGTGGCCGCGCCACCACAGATCACCGCGGTCCACTCCTTCGACCCCGAAGGCGACGACGGCTCCGAGAACGACGAGTTGCTCCCCAATCTGACCGACGGTGACCCGTCCACCGACTGGCACACGTCGCACTACCGGGATGCGCCGGTGTTCGGGGTCAAAGACGGAGTCGGGGTCGACCTGGTGCTCGCGCACGGCACGAAGCTCGACGCGCTCGTGGTCGATTCGTCGACGGCCGGCTGGGACGCGGCGGTGTACGTGGCGACCGGGCCGACCGGTGACACGTTGGCCTCGTGGGGTGATCCGGTCACGACGAGACACGGACTCCAGCCGGGGACCACGACCTTCGACCTGCACGGCCGCAGCGGCAACCGGGTGCTGCTGTGGTTCACCCGACCCGGGCCGTCGGGGCAGATCACGATCTCGGGGCTGAAGGTGCGATGACCGAGCCGACCGACGACCACGCCACCGGCTCCG
>JBDZVK010000040.1:4184-11763 GCA_040255725.1 Actinomycetota bacterium | reverse complement strand
GCCGACGGGCGGGCCGTCCCGGACGGCGACGGTCGGCACGCCCGGGAGTGGCCGCTCCCGCTCGCGACGCCATCTGGTGGTGCTCGCCATCGCCCTGGTGGGCTTCGTCGTCGGCATCACCCTGGTGGTCACCGGGCGCGAGTCGAACGACCAACCGTCCTCGACGACGACGGCGGTCGCGCATGGTCCGTTGCTCCCGAGCCTGGGCAGCACCACCGACGAGTCGGGCGCGAAGAAGCTCGTCGAGACGCTGGACCCGCAGACGCTCGGCCTCGTCGACGGCCATCCGAGCGGGTCGTCGACCTCCGCACCGGCGGTTCCCGCGGGCCTCGATCTCACGATGAGCGGGCTGCAACGGTGTCAAGGGGCCGTCGCCCAGCAGAACCGCGACCGGTCCCTCGGCACCCGCCTCGCCGCCGCCCGGCTCCGGATCGGCAGCCGTCCGAGCTTCGTCGTGTCCTATGCACTGCCGGCCTCGGGATCGGCGCCGGCCGCCACGCGGGTGTTCATCGTCGACGCCCGCACATGCCGGGTACTGGGCGCGGTCGATCACTGACGTCACCCGGTGCAGAGCCGCGGATGCGTCCCTTCGGCGCCCGCGACGGGTTGTAGGGTGGGCGAATGGCCGCAGAACCCGGAACGGACGGCTCCTGGCCCGATCAGGCGACCGATCTGATCGTCTCCACCGTGGGAACGGTGCGCGACAAGACGGTCGGACCCGCCATGACCGTGGCGCGTGCGGTGGTCTACGGCTTCTTCGCCCTGCTCGTCGGGATCTGTGCGCTCACCCTGGGCACGATCTTCGTCGTCCGGATCGTCACGGTGTACACCGGTCGCGTCTGGATCCCCCAGCTCGGGCTCGGTGTGCTCTTCGGTCTGGCCGCGCTCGTACTGTGGAGCAGGGCCAGGCGGGTCCCCCACCGGTAGCATCGTCGGGATGCGTCGCTGCGCGTCGTCTCCGGCGATCCGGGTTCGCCGGGGTGTCTCCGGGCGAGCCGGTTCCGGGAATACCACCGGCCCCGGCGACGTTCAACGCAGTCGAGCGCTCGGCATCCGTCGGGCGTCGCCACATTCGAGGAAGCAACCGTGTCAAACGACGTTCGTGAGGTGGTCATCATCGGCTCGGGCCCGGCGGGGCTGACGGCCGCCATCTACACCGCCCGAGCGCAACTCGCCCCGCTGCTGCTGGAGGGCGAGACGGTGAGCAACACCGAGCAACCGGGCGGTCAGCTCATGCTGACGACCGATGTCGAGAACTACCCGGGTTTCGTCGACGGGATCATGGGGCCCGACCTGATGGCCGCGTTCCGTGACCAGGCGCTGCGTTTCGACACCGAGATCGTGACCCGGCGCGCGAGCCGGGTCGACCTGTCGAGTCGCCCGTACGGCATCTGGGTCGGCGACCCCGACGCCGCCGAACCGACCTACCGCGCCGAGTCGCTGATCATCTCCACCGGTGCCCAGGCGCTGATGCTGGGCCTCGAGCACGAGCAACGGCTGCTCGGTCACGGCGTCTCCACCTGCGCGACCTGCGACGCGTTCTTCTTCCGGGGGCACGACATCGCCGTCGTCGGTGGCGGCGACTCGGCGATGGAGGAGGCCACCTTCCTGTCGCGGTTCGCCGATTCGGTGACGATCATCCACCGACGCGACGAGTTCCGCGCCTCGAAGATCATGCTGCAACGCGCCCAGGACGACCCGAAGATCCACTTTGCGCTCGACAAGGTCGTGACCGACGTCCACGGCGACGACCGGCTCGAATCCCTCACCCTCACCGACACGGTGACGGGGGCGACCTCGAAGCTCGAGGTCACGGGCCTGTTCGTGGCGATCGGGCACCGTCCGAACACCGACCTGTTCAAGGGCCAGATCGAACTGCTCGACAACGGCTACATCGACGTCCATGCAGGCACGCGGACCAGCGTCGCCGGCGTCTTCGCCGCCGGTGACGTGCAGGACTTCACGTACCGTCAGGCGATCACCGCAGCCGGTTCCGGCTGTATGGCGGCCCTCGACGCCGAACGTTGGTTGGCCGCCGGCGCCGTCGAGGAAGACTGGTAAACTCATACCCCCGGAGGTATCCATGGCCGATGCACGAATCTTCACCCTCACCGACGACTCGTTCGATGAGCAGATCAACAGTGCGGACAAGCCCGTGCTCGTCGACTTCTGGGCCGAATGGTGCGGCCCCTGCAAGAAGGTGGCCCCGGTCATCGACGAACTCGCCGACGAACACGGTGACCGCATGTCGTTCGCCAAGATGGACATCGACGCGAACCCCAAGGTGCCGTTGCAGTTCAACGTCATGAGCATCCCGACCTTGATCGTCTTCGCCGACGGCAAGGAGGCCAAGCGCATCATCGGCGCGAAGGGAAAGCACCAGCTCGTCGACGAACTCGGCGACTTCCTCTCCTGACCACCGACGGCCGCGGGGCGCCGCCAGGCACGCCCCGCGGCGCCGGTCCGCCTCCCATGGTCCCCGACAGCGACCCCGTTGCCGACTTGCTCCCCCTGTGCCCCGGCGCGTCGGGTACCGCGGTGCGCGATCTCCAGATCCGACTGCGGCGCACGGGCCTGCTCGACGCGACCGACGCGACGGGCACCTACGACGACCCGACCCGCTCTGCGGTGCTGGCCTTTCAGGAGCGATCGGGTCTGCAGACCACCGGCACGTGTGACCGTTCGACCTGGTCGGCGTTGGTCGAATCCGGCTATCAGCTCGGCGACCGACTCCTTTACCATCGTGTCCCGATGTTACGGGGTGATGATGTCGCCCACCTCCAGCGTCGCTTGAGCGAACTGGGCTTCCACAGCGGACGGGTCGACGGCATCTTCGGGCCCGAGAGCGAGGCCGCCGTCAAAGCGTTCCAGCGCAACTCGGCGCTGGTCACCGACGGCGTCGTCGGCCCGGACGTCATCGCGCAGCTCCGCCGCCTCGGCCCCGGCAAAGGCACCGTCACGAAGGCGATCCTGGCCGAGCAACTCCGACTGCTCGACAACCCGCACGATCTGCGGGGCGCACGCATCGCGGTCGCCCAGCCCGGGACCCTGCCCGCGCTGGCCCACAACATCACCGGCCGTCTCGACGCCACCGGGGCCGTGACCCTGGCGGTCCATCATCCCGACGGTTCCGCCGAGGCGGCCGAGGCGAATCGTTTCGACGCCCACTGCTTCATCGGCTGCACCACCAGATCCGAGGCCGGGGCCCGCCTCTCGTACTACCGGACCGACGGTTTCGAGTCGGCCGGCGGTCGCCAACTCGCGCTCGTCGTCGCCCGGGAGCTCGACGCCGCCGCGCCGGCCGGACCGGTCACGATCCAGGGGATGCGGATACCGGTGCTGCGCGAGACCCGGATGCCGGCACTCTGGTGCGAGATCGGACCCCCGAGTTGGGTCGTCGAGCACGCATCGGACGTGGCCGCCGGCATCACCGCGGCGATCGCCAAGTGGCTGGACTCGCCCCTCGACGATCCGTCCGATCGACCCTGAGCGATCACGGGGCACTCGAGGGTCGAGCCCGTTCCCACAACCTTAGCCACAGCTTGTGGACAACGGTTGCGGCGAACGTCACTCACTCGATGTTCGAGCGGGCTGCTGCTGGGGGATACCCGTCATGGCACGGTAGATGCGCTCGAGGTCCTCGAGCGACGCGAAGTCGATGACGACCTTGCCCCGTTTCGCGCCCATGGTGACGTTGACCCGGGTCGAGAGGCGTTCGGAGAGCAACTCCTCGAGTTCCAGAAGGCCCGGCGCGCGCAACGGGGTGGGCGGTTCCGGCGTCGGCGTCTCGTCGGTGTCGGTACGACGACGCACGGCGTCCTCGACCTGGCGCACCGAGAATCCGGCACTCACCGCCTTGCGTGCGAGCGCCTCCTGGAAGGTCCGGTCCGGGCTGCCCAGCAGCGCGCGGGCGTGCCCGGCCGACAATTGCCCGTCGTGGACGAGGCGCTGCACCGCCGGTGGGAGTTGGAAGAGCCGGAGGGTGTTCGACACGGCGGCACGACTCTTGCCGACACGCCGAGCGACCTGCTCGTGCGTGAGCGCGAAGTCGTCCAGGAGCTGCTGATACGCGGCGGCTTCTTCGAGCGGGTTCAGGTCTTCCCGATGGAGGTTCTCCACCAGCGCCTGCTCGAGTGCATTGGTGTCGGTGGCCTCGCGTACGACCACCGGGATCATCGACAGTCCCGCACGCTTCGCGGCCCGCCACCGTCGCTCCCCGGCGATCAGTTCGTAGGTGCCGTCACCGGCCGCCCGGACCAGCACCGGCTGGAGCACGCCGAGTTCTCTGATCGATGCCGTCAGCGACGTCAGCGCCTCTTCGTCGAAGTGGGTCCGGGGCTGGAAGCGGTTGGCCACGATGCTCGTGATGGGCACCTCGAGCAGGCCGCTGGCGGCGTCGTCGTCCACCGACGGCGCCTCACTCGGGATGAGCGCCCCGAGCCCCTTGCCCAATCCACTACGCCGCGCCATGACTGACCTCCTTTGCGAGCTCCCGGTAGGCGAGGGCCCCCCGGGAGCGTGCGTCGAATGCGATGATCGGCTGCCCGAACGACGGCGCCTCGGAGAGACGGACCGTCCGTGGAACCATGGTCCGGCAGACGCGATCACCGAAGTGGTCACGCACCTCCTGTGCCACCTGATCGGAGAGTTTGGTGCGGGCGTCGTACATGACGAGCACGATCGTCGAAATCTCGAGTGCCGCATTGAGCCCGCGCCGGACGAGGTCGACGTTCTTCGAGAGCTGGCCGAGGCCTTCCAGCGCGTAGTACTCGCACTGGATCGGCACGAGCACCTCGGTCGCCGCGGCGAGGGCGTTGATCGTCAACAGCCCGAGCGACGGGGGACAGTCGATGAAGACGTAGTCGTAGTCGTCACGGACCTCTCCCAGTGCGTTCCGGAGCTTCAGCTCACGACTGAACGCCGGGACGAGTTCGATCTCGGCTCCGGCGAGGTCGAGGCTCGACGGGGCCACGAAGAGCCCCTTGATCGACGTCGCCTCGATCGCATCATCGATGGGGGTGTCGCGCATGATGACGTCATACATCGACGCGTCGAGGCCCCGGATGTTGATGCCGAGCCCCGTGCTGGCGTTCCCCTGGGGGTCGAGGTCGACGACCAGGACGCGATGGCCGAGATCGGCGAGACAGGCGCCGAGGTTGACCGCGGTGGTCGTCTTGCCGACGCCACCTTTCTGGTTCGCCACGGCGATCCAGCGCGGAAGTCGCCGGCCCGGCCGACTCTGCCCGTCGACGGTCGGCGTGGGCTCCCGCTCATCGCTCGGCCGGCTTGCGGCCGGCGGATCCTCTTCGGCGGGGTCGTGCACCGGAATCGATTCGGTTGTCGGAGCCATCGCGCCCACCGGGTCGCTCACGCGCGCTCCCTGACCGTGTGAGAAATCTGCACAGGGGCAATCCTGCCCGCTCCCACGGCCGAGGTCAAGTCCCGGCCCCAGCGAGCGACGAGCCCGATGACCCGGCAACCGTTTCACGTGAAACCGACCAGTGCCCTTCCCGCCCGGTGCAGGCCCGAAACATCAGATCCGGAGGACGCAGGACGGCCGCGCGCAAGATCGACGGGCACCCGGCTCTCGCACGTTTGGGCGTCCGGCCCGAACGTTTCACGTGAAACCTCGGCGCCGGAGCGAGATGGTGTCGACCGCGCGTTTCACGTGAAACCCTGCGACGACCGGCGCCGGGCTGAGGGCTGGCGAGATCTCAGAACAAGGGGCGCTTCGCCGGTGTGCCGACCGATCGGGGGAACCGGTCCGGACACGGGTCCGCCTGCTCGAGCACCGTGAATGCGGGCGGGCCGGCCCGGTGTTCCAGCGGTCGAAGCCCGAGTGGCGCGAGGCCCTCCGGCGGCCATCGGTCGCCTCGGGCGGCCTCTGCGGGCGGATCGCTCACGATCAAGACGCCACCCACCCGGAGCAACGGCGCGGCGCATTCCGCCACCACGGCCGGCGGACCGAAGCTCCGGGCCACCACCACATCGACGGCGTCTCTCCAGCGGGCCGTCCGACCGACGGTCTCGGCACGATCCGGTAGCACCGCCACGCGCTCGGTCAACGCGAGTTCTCGGACGGCCGTGCGCAGAAAGGCGGCCCGTCGGGTCGATCCTTCCAGCAGCAGCCCCGTCGAGTCCGGCCGATCGAGCGCGACGACCAGACCCGGGATGCCGCCGCCGGAGCCCAGATCGACGAAGGTGATGGCGCCCGAGGGGATGGCGGTGATCAGCGCCCGGGCATGCTCGAGGTGATCCTGGATCGGACCCTTGCCCAGAAACCCGGACGCTCGTGCCTGCTCGAGGACCGTGACGAGCCGGCTCTCACGGTCGGTCGGGGTCACGGCCCCACTCCCGAGGCGAGGTTCAGGCCTCGTCCGGCGCGATCATGACCCACCGACGGGGTTCGTGGCCTTCGGAGGTCGTGTGGACCCCGTCGATGCCGTTCACGGTGTCGTGCACGACCTTGCGGTCCGACGACGGCATCGGTTCCAGCGCCTTCGGCTTGCCGGATTCGACGACATCGGCCGCCACCTTCTCCACGAAGGTCACGAGCGCGGCGCGGCGCTTGGCACGGTAGCCGTTGACGTCGACATGCACATGCCCTTCCCACGATCCCGCCGCCTGCTTCTGCAGGGTGATCCGGGCCAGGTCCTGGATGGCGTTCATGGTCTGACCCCGAGGGCCGATCAGCAGGCCGAGGTCCTCGCCTTCGATGTTCACGTGGGCGTTCGCATCGTCGGTCCGCTCGGTGGTGATCCGTCCCTCGAAACCGATGGCTTCGAGAAGTCCTCTGAGGAACGATTCGGTGGCAGCGACCTGCTCGTCCAGGGTCATCGTCATGGCTTTTCCTTCTGGCTTGTTGGCGGATTTCTCGGCCCGGGTCGACTCACCGGACGACCGGGTCTTCTTCGCGGGCGGCTCGGTCGACGGCCGTCGTCCCGAGTCGCCACTGCTGCGTTCGTCGGCGTCGGATGCGGCGGCGGCTCGACCCGCCGATTTCCCACGACCCTTGGGCTTGGCAGCCGTCTTGGCACCACCGCGACCGGTGCCCGACCGTGCCGAATCGTCGGATCCCCCGCCGCGCCCTCGCCGAGGCCGGCGTTCGGCCTTGGGCCGGGGCGTGCGGGGAGCGACCCGCGCCCGCACCCGGGCCGTACCGCGCACCTGGTGGAAGAGTCCTCTCCGCGGCTCCTCCAAGACGACGAACTCCGCCTCGTCGTGATCGATCCCCAGTTCGTCGAGGGCGCGCTCTTTGGCCGCTTCGACGGTCTTCGCTGTGATCTCGACCCATTCCATTATCGTTCACCCCTCCTTCGGGTTCACCGTCGGGTCTTGTTCGATCCGGACGGCTTGCCGGGCGCCTTGCGGCTCGGAGCCGACCGACTCGGTGCCGACCGACTCGGCCTGGCATCCGCGCGGTCGGGGCGTGACGACCCCTCGGCGGCCTTCTCGGATCGGCCCTTGCCGGCCGTGCCGCCACGCGCCTTCGAGGGCGATCCCGCGGAACTCGCCGGGGGACGGCGCTTCTTCGCGCCGCCTGCGGCGTTCGTGCCCGACGGCCGCTTGCCGTCGGCAC
>JBDZVK010000040.1:0-4084 GCA_040255725.1 Actinomycetota bacterium | reverse complement strand
TCCAGTGTCGGTGTCGGCCTCGCGAGCAAGGGTCTCCTCCCGCATCCGCTTCGCCCGCTTTCCGACCTGGGGCAGCGAGTCCTCGGACGGCTTGAAGCGGTCGAGGAACGACTTCTTCACCGGCCCGTCCGGGGTGACCTCGGTCGCGGTCGTCGGTATCGCGATCGCGTTCGGGCCGGTGTAGAAGGTCCGCGTGACCATCGCTTGCTGGCCGATACGGAATACCGACGAAACAAGGAAATAGATCACGACACCGGCCGGGATGATGATGTAGATGAACCCCATGGCGATTGGCATCACCTTCAACATCATCTGCTGGGTCGGATTCTGGTCGGCATTCTTAGGTTGGCGGCTCTGGATCTGCTGCTGCTGGAGATACGTCAGCCCCATCACCACCAGAACCATGATCAAATACGGCAGGGCATGGATCAGACCGTTGGTGAACTCACTCCAGGCACTCTGAGACAGGTCGAGACCGAACGAGTTCATGACCCGGGTGGCCGAAAGGCTCTGATACAGATCTGAGCTGTGCTTCAGGTATGCCGGGTGGAAGAACCCAGCATTCGCATAGTTCCCGACCGCCGTACACGCGTCGCCGACCGCCCCGTTCGCCTGCTGCACCGTGCAGGCGACCGAATGGCCGAGGTCGCCTCCGAACGGTCCCCGCTTTGTCAAGCCCAACAGCACGGCATACAAGATGAAGAACACCGGGAACTGGATGAGCATAGGCAGACATCCGCCCAAAGGAGAGATCTTGTTCTCCTTGTAGAACTTCATCATCTCTTCGTTCAGCTTCTGTCGGTCATCCTTGTACCGATTCTGAAGCTTCTTCATCTCCGGCTGAAGGGCCTGCATGGCCAACATCGACCGGGTGCTCTTGAACGTCAGTGGTGCCAACACCAGCATGATGACGACCGTGAACAAGATGATGGAGCCGCCGTACGACGGCCATATGGAATACAGGATCTCGAGCAGTCGAGCGAGAATTCCGAACATCTACGCAACTTTCCCATGGCGTGCGGCCGGTGCCGCACCTCGTTCCGGTACGGGGTCCCAGCCGTGCCCACCCCAGGGATGACAGCGCAGCAGCCGGCGCACCGCCAGCCAGGATCCCCGCGCCGCGCCGTGCACCGAGAGCGCCTCGATCGCATAGGCGGAACACGTCGGCTGGTACCGGCACGGTGACGGCCGACCGGCGCGCGTGCGCTGGTACACGCGAATGGGCGCCTGGAGGCACCGGGCGACGAATCCGGGCGCTGCCGAGACCGTCATCGTGACGCTCCGTGGTGATCCAATTCGATCAGAAGCGCTCTCGCGGTGTCGAGGAGCGTCGCGTAGGGCAGGTCCGCGGCCGCTGCGGTGGCGCTCACCAGGTACGTTCCCGACGGAAACGGCGTCGCCCCCGCCGAGGCTTCCCGGTCGAGCGCGACGAAGACACTCCGCAGCCGGCGTCTGATCCGGTTGCGCACGACCGCGTTCCCCACCCGTCGCGACAGGGCGTACGCGCACCGCCGACGACCGGCGGCATCGGGGAGATAGGCGATCCGCAATGCGCCGCGCCGAACCCTTTTCGCCGGGTGGCGCAACGCGACGAAGGACCCATGGTCCGTGACCCGCTCGATCAGGCTGACAGCCGCGCCCGGCCGCGCCGGCGACGGTTCTTGATGATCGTCCGGCCCTGGCGCGTCGACATGCGATGGCGAAAGCCGTGCCGTCTCGCCCGCTTCCGGACACTGGGTTGGTAGGTACGTTTCACACTGCCTCCAGCGCATCTGTGCTTTCACGAGGGACGCACCGATCACCGAGGGGAACGGTGCGTTCGAAGATCTCACTCCGGACTTCGTCCGGATCGGCCGGCCGCGACCACGGTCGCCACGCGCGGGCGCGGCAGAGCCAGGACCGTTTCACGATAGAGGGTGCCACGAGCGCCGAGCAACCGGGGCGCCGACCTCCTCGTCCGCCCGGTCTGCGGCGGCCCGGAGCGGATGCTAGCTTCGCGTACCGGTTCGTGACCTTCAGCGGGGAACCCGATCCCCCGACCACGGGTGATGTCGTGAACTCTGCATCGTTATCCACAGTTGTGGAACCACCTGTGGAGTTCGCACCGACAGTGAGGTGAAAAGCGCAGGTGGTTGACCCCGGAGACGTGTGGACGACATGTTGTGACCTGCTACGGCCGCAGGTGTCCGACGCCGTGTGGCGTTCGACGTTCAACGACGCCCGTGCCGTCTCTCTGGAGGGCACGCTGCTCACGCTGGCGGTGCCCAACCCGCTGAGCCGCGACCGCATCGCCGGCACGTACGAATCGCTCGTGTTGGAATGCCTCGCCGACGCCGCCGGTGAGCCCCTTGGACTCGACGTCCGGGTCGACGGCGTGGAAGCCGACCACGAGGTCATCGTCGACCCGCTCGCCGGCTCCTCATGGGACGATCCCGACTCGACCGCCGACGGTCACCTCGACGACGTGGCGACCCCGCCGGTGAGCGACCCGTCGCCCGAAGCCGCCGACCCCGACCGCTACACCTTCGCCACGTTCGTGGCCGGCCCGTCGAACCGGTTCGCCCACGCCGCGGCACTCGCGGTGGCCGAGAAACCGGGGCAGAACTACAACCCGCTGTTCATCTACGGCGACGCCGGACTGGGCAAGACCCATCTGCTCCAGGCGATCACACACTACATCAGGGAGAACTATCCCGACTTCACGGTCCGGTACGTCTCGTCGGAGACCTTCCTGTCGGAATTCGTCGACTCGGTCCGCGCCGGTGAGGCCGAACAGTTCAAGCGCCGCTACCGCGACGTGCACGTGTTGTTGGTCGACGACATCCAGTTCATCGAGGGTCGGGAGGAGACCCAGGTCGAGTTCTTCCACACCTTCAACGCACTCCACCAGTCGAACCGGCAGATCGTGCTGTCGTCCGACCGGCCCCCCGACGCGATCTCCAAGATCGAGAACCGCCTGCGCAGCCGCTTCAAGATGGGCCTGATCACCGACGTACAGCGGCCCGACCTAGAGACCCGCCTCGCGATCCTCCGAAAGAAGGCCGAGCGGTCCACGATCGACATCCCCGACGAGGTGCTCGAGTTCATCGGCACGAACATCGCGGACAACATCCGTGAACTCGAGGGCGCGCTCACCCGGGTCACGGCCTATGCGAGCCTGGTCCACGAGCCACTCACCATCTCGTTGACCGAACAGGTGCTGGCCACCGAGCTCGGCGACCGGATCGCCCGGCCCCTCACCCCCGAGGTGGTACTCGACGCGACGGCAGCGATGTACGGCTTCACCGTCGAGGAGCTCCAGGGCAAGTCGCGGCAACGACCGCTCGTCCTGGCCCGGCAGGTCGCGATGTACGTGCTGCGCGAGACCACCGACCTCTCCTATCCCGTGATCGCCCGGGCATTCGGCGGTCGCGATCACACCACGGTGATGCATGCCGTCGACAAGATCGGCAACCTCATGGCCGAGCGTCGCCAGATCTTCGATCAGGTCTCGGAACTGATGAACACCGTGCGGGGCGGCAAGTGACGGCCCGGACCCCGCCTTGTGGAGAACCCCGGGGACGACCGGGTGGAAGCGCCGGTGGAAACCCGATGTGGTTCCACCGCTCGAGGCGCGGGTCGGTCGTCGAGCTGTGGAACACTGTGGACCGAACCGGGACGGTGAAAGCGACCGCTTGCTGGGGAGACGGGGCGTCGTCCACAATCCACAGCCCCAACCACCACTACGACCTTGAAAAGACGAAAATGCCGAAAGAGGAAGTGGGGACAACGTGAAGTTCCGTTGCGAACGTGATGTACTCGCCGAGGCGCTGTCCGCGGCCGGGCGAGCGGCAACCAATCGTGGAGGCGCACTGCCGGTGCTCTCCGGCGTCCGCCTGGCACTGACCGGCTCGCGTCTCGAGGTGACCGGCACCGACGTGCAGCTCTGGATCAGCGTCACCGTCGACGTCGACGGATCCGACGACGGCGTGTGTGTGGTGCCGGCGAAGATCGCCCAGGACGTCGTACGCTCGCTGCAGTCGGGGGCGGTCACCTGCGCGGTCGCCGACGGCGAGTTCGAGATCACCTCGGGACGGTTCCGTTC
>JBDZVK010000360.1:0-2624 GCA_040255725.1 Actinomycetota bacterium | reverse complement strand
CGTTCCGGTGAGGTTGGCGAACCGGTGCGGTCCAGCGGAGTGCGTCATGAGACGATCTTGTCGATCGGTAGCTCGATGATGCCCGTCGCCCCGGCATCGGACAGTGCGGGGATCAGGATGTTCATCTGCGCCTTGGGGACGACCGCCTCGACCGCGAAGCCGCCTTCCCCGTAGAGCTGCGACACCGTCGGGCTTTTCAGCGACGGCAGCAGGTCGATCACCTCGGCGAGGTCGTCGCCGGTGACGTTCAGCTTCACCAGCACCTGCTTGCGCGCCTCGAGCGTGCCGTCCAGCAGCGTCTTGATCTGTTCCATGGCGTGGAGCTTGTCGGGATCGGCCGCGGCGGTCGGGTTCGCGATCAGCTCGGTGTAGGACTGCAGCACCTCGGCGATGATCCGCAGCCCCGCCGCCCGCAGCGCGCGGCCGGTCTCGGTGATCTCGACGATGCAGTCGACGATGTCGGGCACCTTGGCCTCGGTGGCCCCGTAGGACAGTCGGATGTCGGCGTCGATGCCGTGGGAGGCGAAGAACCGCCGGGTGGTCTCGGGGTACTCGGTCGACACCCGTACCCCGTCGGGTAGGTCGGCGATCTCCTCGATGTCGGAATCGCCGTCGACGGCGACGACCATGCGGATGGGTCGCGGCGTGTTCTTGGAGTAGTGCATCTCCCCCAACGAGCGCACCTCCGACCCGGTCTCGGTGATCCAGTCGCGGCCCGTCACGCCCAGGTCGAACATCCCCTCGGCCACGTACCGGGGGATCTCCTGAGGACGCAGGATCCGCACCTCGTCGATGCGCGGGTCGTCGATCGTCGCCGAGTAGTCCACGCTGGACGAGCGGTTGACCGTCAGGTCCGCCTGGGCGAACAACTCCAGCGTCGCCTTCTCGAGTGAACCCTTGGGCAGCACGAGCTTCAGCACGGCCCTGCACGGTAGCGGCGGCGCGGGGCGGCCTCGAAGCGAACAGGGGGTTTCCCCCATGGTGGCGGCCCCGTCGATGCCCGATGGTGATGGCATGAGCCCGACGACGACACGCTCCTCCGCCCGCCCGTCCACCCCGCGGCTGGCCCGCTTCGCCGACCTGCGGCGCGACCGGGTCGCCGACCTGGTCCGGATCGCCGCCCTGGGGGTGGTGATCGTCTGGCACTCGACGCTGTCGTTGTTCCACCGCAGCTCGACCGGCGTGTTGTCGATGCCGAACCCGATCGGTGACTACCGAGGCCTGTGGCTGGTCACCTGGGTGCTGCAGGTCATGCCGTTGTTCTTCGTGGTGTCGGGCGCGGTGAACGCCGACGCGTGGGTGCGCCATCGCCGACGGGGCGGCACGGCACGCAGCTTCGCCGTCCACCGGGTCACCCGGTTCGTCGCCCCGCTGGCCATGCTCGCCGCGGGGTGCGCGGCAATCGAGGCGGCCTGGCGTCTGGTCGCCCACGAAGCCTTCCTGAGCCGACACCTGGTGATGCTGGTGCCGCTGTGGACGCTGGCGTTGCTGGTCGCGTACGCGCCCCTGACGCCGTGGTTGGAGTGGGCGTGGCGTCGCTACGGCGCGACGACCACGGTGAGCCTGGTGGCTGCGATCATCGTGTCGGACCTGGTGCGTTTCCGGGCACCGAGTGGCTTCGCCGAGGCAGCCGAGGCCGTCTCGACGATCGGGGTCTGGCTCGTCGCCTACCACCTGGGCTGGGTGTACCGGAGTGCGGTGCGTGCCGGGGAGGCCGCGACCGCCGCAACGGGACGGATCCTCGCCCTGGTCGGCTTCGTCGGGTTGATCGTGACGACCAACATCGGCGTCTATCCCCGCCCCATGGTCGCCACCACCACCGACGCCATGTCGAATCTGTTGCCCACGACCGTGCCGATCATGATGCTCGCGCTGTTCCAGTGCGGCCTGCTGTTGCTCGTGCGCCCCCGGCTCGCCGCCTGGTGCGCAACGCCCCGTGCCCGACGGATCGTCGACGAGCTCGGTGCGTACGCCCTGCCGGCGTACCTGTTCCACATGTTCGTGGTGGTCGCCATGGTGCTGGCCGGCGAGGCGGTCGGGATCGGATTCTCGGATCGCCCGTCGACGACCTGGTGGCTGACCCGGCCGCTGTGGCTCACCGGGGTGATCGTGCTGCTCGTGCCACTGCTGCGCCGCACCCAGCGCCTGCTCGCCCAGATCTGATCAGCCGGATCTGTTCAGCCGATGTGGCGACCTGCCCGGACGGCTTCGACGAGGCGGGCCATCTCGACGACGACCCTGGCGCCGTCCTCGCCCACGTTGTGCCCGCCGGGGCCCTCCGAGCGGGCCAGGGCCTGGTCGAGATCTTCGGTGGTCAGCACCCCGAAAGCGATCGGGACGCCGGTGTCGAGCTGGGCCTGCTGGATTCCGGCGGCGCACTGCCCCGCGACCTCTTCATAGTGCGTGGTCTCGCCACGGATCACACTGCCCACGCAGACGATGCCGTCGAAGTTGCCACTCGCCGCCAGGGTTTTCGCCGCGAAGGGCAGTTCGAAAGCGCCGGGCACCCAGTGTTCGACCGTGTCGGTCACCCCGAGCTCGACGAGGCCGCGCCGGACACCGTCGAGGAGCCGCAGGGTCACGTGATCGTTGAAACGACTGGCCGCCACCGCCACCCGCAGTCC
>JBDZVK010000359.1:0-2632 GCA_040255725.1 Actinomycetota bacterium | reverse complement strand
CGGCCGCCGACGCGGCGATCCCCTGCTGGGCGGGGTCGGCCAGATGCGCCACCGGATCACCGGTGAGCGCCATGTCGAAGCTGTACCAGCCCAGGCCCTGGTCCGAGCAGGCGATCTTCCACACGGGTCGACCGCCGGGCATCGGCACGACGCTCGGCTCGGGCACGAACGGGTACTGGTTGGGAAGCGACACGACGTCGGCGGGATCGGTGATGCCCAACGCGTCGTCACCGTCGTACCCCCACGCCAGCACGCTGCCGTCGGCTCGAATGGCGAAACTCTGCTCGAGACACGCGGTGACCGAGACGATCGGTGGGCCGTCGGGAATGGGCACCTGCACGGGCAATTTGATCAGGTCGTTGTCGTTCGAGCGATCTGGCGTGCACATGACACTGCAGTCGTCGTTGCGCCCCCACGCCCAGACCGTGCCGTCGGACTTGAGCGCGACCGCCTGTTCGAGGTCGGCGGAGACATCGACGACGCTGCCGGGACCCATCCCGGAGACCTGTTCGGGATCGGGATCCGAAGCAGCGGTGTTCCCGCCGTCGATCAAGCGCCCGACGGGCGCGGCGCCGTAGCCGCACGACCACAGCGATCCGTCCTTCTTCAGGAACAGCCCGGCGCCCTCGTGGGACGAGGCGACCTCGATGTTGTCGGTCCCCAGAGACGTGACGCGCTGGGGAAGATACGTGGCCTCCGCCGCGTTCGGGCGGCACTGCGCAGCGCCGTCGCCGTACCACGCCCACACACTGCCGTCGGCGGTGCGCGCGAACCGTTGCCCGGAGAGTTCCATGACCGCCTGGGTCACCGGCGACAACGGCTCGGTGCCGGTCGAGTCGGGGACCACGACGGGGTAGTACTGGGTGTCGTGGACGCCCGGGTCCTGCCACATCCCGACCCAGTCGCCCCAGACCGCCATGGTGCCGTCGTCGAGTTCGGCGTCGAATGCCTGGCCGTAGCCGTGCACGGCGTGAGCGTGCAGCCGTGACCCGGCCGCGCCGCTGGTGCCGAGCACCGGTCGGGGGTCCGGGCCGGCCGTCGCCCCGTTGCCACGACCGAGCTGATCGCCACCGAACCCCCACGACGTCACGGTGCCGTCGTCTTCGACGCCGACGGAGTCGGCACCGGTCGTCGCGATGTCGCGCATGGGCGGAAGGTCGAGAACGATCGGTGCACTCACTCCACCGGGCGCACCGGGCCCGCCCGCCGGTGCCCCGTGGAAGTCGCCCCAGCCGATCACGGTACCGGTGCGGGTCGCGACCGCGTACCGAGCGGTTCCGGTGGTGTCGAGGGCGAGACGGGCGATGCGCACCCCGTCGGGCAGATCGGCGACCGTCGGTGTCGCGGTGCCGTGCCCCCACTCGGTCAGCGATCCGTCGGCACGGACGACGGCGCTCTTGTCGCCGCCCGCGGCGATCTGGGTGACGAGCGCACCGTCGGCGAGGTGCACCTCGGTCGGCGTGGCGAGATCCGCGGTCGACGAGCCGCCGAGACCGAGTTGCCCGGCATCGTCTCGTCCGAAGGCCCAGAGGTGGCCGTCGGTGTCGAGGACGAGCGAGAAGCCGTTGCCCGCGGCGAGTTGGGCGGGGCGGGACGCGCCGGTGGGCAGGGTGATCTTCGCCGGATCGGTGACCGTGGTGTCGCCGGCACCGAGTTGGTCGTGGCCGTTGGCCCCGCAGCCGTAGAGATCTCCGTCGGAGGTGCGGATCAGCAGATGGCCGGTGCCCGCGGCGACGGCGGCGACCTTCGTGCCCGCGGGCAGCCCGGTGACCAGGGCCGCCTCGGTGCCCGCGGCGGTGCCGCACACCCCGCCGGTCACGTACAGATTGCCGAGACGGGTGACGAGCGCGAGGAAGTCGCCACCGGCCGCAACGGCGGTGACGTCGTCCATCCGGGTGTCGCCGGTCTCGACGAAGCCCGGCGTGGCGAGGCTCGCCGCGGTCGAGCCGACACCCAGCGCCCCGTCGGCATTGTCGCCCCACGCGGCGACGGTGCCGTCCGCGAGCAGCGCGGCGGACTGACGGTTCGATGTGATCGCCGTGGCCTTCGACCCGGTCGATCCGAGCTGGCCGGTTCCCGACGGGTCGACCACCGCGGTGGGCTTGTTGTCGTCGTTGCTGCCGGTGCCCAGCAGGCTCCCGCGGCCCCATGCCCAGACCTTGCCGGCCGTGTCGAGCGCGACACCCATGTTCGGCCCCGCCGCGACGGCACGGGTGTCACCGAGACCGGTGATCGCGAAAGGCTTGTCGGCGTCGGCGCCCGATGCGGTGGTGCGGCCGAGGATCACCGAGTCCGAGGCACCCCACGACATGGCGAGCCCGGTGTAGGCGTTCAGCGGTGTGTCGCTGGTGGCCGGATCGCAGTCGTCGTCGATGCCGTTGCCGATCACCTCGGGTCGCCCGGGGTTCACCAGGGCGTCGTGGTCGTTGCAGTCCGGACCCGCCGACCAGGTGTCCCCGTCGGCATCGACACCCACGACCCGCACGAACCAGTCGGTCGTGGTCCGGCGTCCTTCCGGGTCGGTCAGGGTGACCGAGAGCGTGTGCAGGCCGATCTGTGCGGTGGTCGGCGTGAAAGCCCAGGTGCGGGTCGCGGCCCCGTCGATCGTGGCGCCGTCGAGCTTCCACGACGC
>JBDZVK010000039.1:13230-14316 GCA_040255725.1 Actinomycetota bacterium | reverse complement strand
GGCCCAGGTGGTTGACGCCGAACTGGGTTTCGAAGCCCTGGACGGTGCGCGATCGCGGTGGCGCCATGATCCCGGCATTGTTGATCAGCACGTCCAGCGCATCGGTGCGCCCGGCGATGTCGTCCGCGGCGGCGGCGACCGAGTCGAGGTCGGCCAGGTCGAGCCGGACGGTCTCGGGTGCCGGACCGACCGCCGCGGCGCGCACGTCGTCGAGCGCGGTCGCGGCCCGCTCCGGGTTCCGGCATGCGAGCACGACCCGGGCGCCGGCGGCGGCGAGGGTCCGGGCGGTCGCCAGGCCGAGTCCCGAGTTGGCGCCGGTCACCACCGCGGTGCGACCGTGTTGGTCGGGGGTGCTCACCCGTCCAGTCTCGCGCGCCGCTGCCCGGCGGCCGGCTGCCCGTCGGCGCGAACCGCCCGAATCGTTCACGGTCCCGCCCGACCTCCGGGGCGAAAGGGGTGTCTGCGCACCATTGGCCCCGGAGTTGGGCCGGGGTGGCGTTCGGCAGGGGGTCACGCGGGGGCGTCGGCGAGGATGCCGCGGAGGACGAGGTCGACCGCGGCGGTCGCCTGGGCGACCGGGTCGGGGTCGTCGGGGTCGAAGCGACCGGCGAGTGCTGGAAGGCTCGCGAGCCCACCGGCGCCGTGGCCGATCAGAAAATGCAGCGTCGCGGCCGGGATGCGACGGGCGCGCCCCTGGTGTTCCAACAACCGCAGCGCCGCATCGGCCACCTGATGGGCGGGCCGCAGGTAGGTCGCGTACAGGTGGTCGAGCCGTTCGCCCGGGTGCATCGCCTCGTAGTTGATGATGCGGATCAGCGCGGGCCGGGCAGCCGTCAACTCCACATACCGGATCAGGATCGCGCGCAGCCGGTCGTACGGATCGTCGGGCGCGGCCGATGCGGCGGCGGCGAGCTCCACCGCCAGCGCGGTGAACCCATGGGCGACCGCGTAGCGCCACAGGTCGTCTTTCGTGCCGAACCGCTCGTGGACCAGGTTGTGGCTCACCCCGAGTCGACGGCAAAGCGCGCGCACCGAGGTACCCTCGAAGCCCTGATCGCCGAACTCCTCGAGCGCCGCGTCGAGCAG
>JBDZVK010000039.1:10242-13130 GCA_040255725.1 Actinomycetota bacterium | reverse complement strand
CCGAGGTACCCTCGAAGCCCTGATCGCCGAACTCCTCGAGCGCCGCGTCGAGCAGTTCGGCATCGGAGATCCGCCGGTTGGTGCTCATCGCCGAAGCGTGCCCGATGGTCTTGACAGTTGTCAAGACCGCCTTCTACATTGGCGTGCACGGCTCGGACGAGCGGTCCGTCGCCGCCGATGTCTCATCTCCAGGAGCACCACGGATGCGTTTCGACCCTCTCGCCCCGGCCCGCAACCTGGTGGCCTCGAACCTCCAGGCGGCGTTCTCGGCGGGCACGCTGCCGGGTATCCAGTACACCGATCCGCCCGGCGACCCGGGTCTGTTCGGCCCCGACTCGGTCACCTGGACGGTGCACGGCCACGCTTCCGGCATCATCGGCGGCTTCTCGTCGTTGATGCTCCAGTCGCTGCATCCCCTCGCCATGGCCGGCGTCGCCGAGCATTCGGACTACCGCCGCGATCCGTTCGGTCGCCTGTCGCGGACCGCGTCGTTCGTGGCGGCCACCACCTACGCGTCGACCGAGGTGGCCGACGCGGTGATCGACCACGTGAACCACGTGCACACCTTCATCGAGGGCGTCGCACCCGACGGCCGCCCGTACTCGGCGCTCGACCCCGACCTGCTGCGGTGGGTCCACGTGGCCGAGATGGTCAGCATCCTCAACGCGCACCGGCGCTACCACCCGTTCCCGATCCGGGGCGCCGACCTCGACCGGTACTTCGACGAGACCGCGATCGTGGTGGAGAAGCTCGGCGGCACCGACATCCCCCGGAACCGCGCCGAGGTCCGTCAGTACCTGCGTGACGTGCGGGGCGACCTCGAATGCGGCAGCCAGGCGAAAGAGGCGATGGCGTTCCTGATGAACCCGATCGGCGCGGACCCGGTCTCCAGGGGCGTCTCGACGTTGCTCATCCAGGCGGCGGTCGGGCTGCTGCCCACCTGGGCGCAGCGGATGCACGGCATCCACCGACCGCCCGGTTTCGACGCTTTCACGGTGCGCCCGGCGGCGTTCTCGCTGGTCCAGACCCTGTCCGTGCTCATCGGACCGTCCCCGGTCCAGGCCGCGGCACGGGCCCGCGCCCTCGCCGACCCGGTTGTGGCACCGGCGAACCCGCCCGCCCGCCCCCGACCCACATGAACTCTGGGAGGAAACCCGGGTCTACCGTGGGTTTCCTCCCAGAGTTCGTTCAGGGGGGCGCCGCCGGGGTTCGTTCAGGCGTCGGCGGGGAGGGCGATCGACTTGGGCTCGAGGTACGCCGACAGGCCCTCGGGGCCGAACTCGCGGCCCAGGCCCGACGCCTTGAACCCGCCGAAGGGCGACGTGAAGTCCATCAGGTACTGGTTGATCCCGAACGTGCCGGTGCGGACCTGGCGGGCCACCTCCAGGCCGCGGTCGGCGTCGGCGGTCCACACCGAACCGGCCAGGCCGTACTCGGAATCGTTCGCGATCGCGACCGCCTCGGCCTCGTCGCCGTAGGGGATCACACACAGCACGGGACCGAAGATCTCCTCCTGGGCGATGCGCATCGAGTTGTCGACGTCCGCGAACACCGTCGCCTCGACGAACCAACCGGTGTCTATGTCGGGGCGACCGCCGCCCGCGACGATCCGGGCGCCCTCGCCCTTGCCGATGTCGATGTAGCCTTCGACCCGGTCGCGTTGACGCTCGGCCACCAGTGGCCCGAGCGTGGTACCCAGGTCGGTCGGGTCACCGGTCACCTGGCGACGACCCATCTCGGCGATCGCCTCGACCCAGGTGTCGTAGCTCGACCGCGGCACCAGGATGCGGGTCTGGGCCACGCACGCCTGACCGTTGTTCATCAGGCCCGAGAACTCGAGGCCGGGCACCGTCGTCGTCGGGTCCGCGTCCTCCAGCACGATCGCGGCGGATTTGCCGCCGAGCTCCAGGCTGCAGCGCTTGAGCTGCTCACCGCACAGCGACGCGATGCGCCGACCCGCCGCCGTCGACCCGGTGAACGCGATCTTGTCGACGCCGGGGTGGGTGACGAGATGTTCGCCGACCTCGCGGCCCGCGGGCACGACGTTGAACACCCCCTCGGGAATGCCCGCCTCGGCGACCAGGTCGGCCAGCAGGAATGCGTCGAGCGGGGTCTCCGGTGCCGGTTTGATCACGATCGTCGACCCCGACACGAGCGCCGGCGCGATCTTCGACATCGACACGAACTGCGGCACGTTCCAGGGCACGATCGCCCCGACCACCCCGACCGGTTCGCGGCGCACCAGCATCGGGCCGAACACCCCGTCGCGCCGCTCCTCGAAGGCGAAGGAGCGGGCGAGATCGACGAAGTACTGGAGCATCACCTGGGGCATGGGTGCCTGCGCCATCTGCGAGAACAGCATCGGCGACCCCATCTCGGCGGTGATGACGCGGGCGAAGTCGTCCAGGTGGGCGCCGTAGAGATCCGCGAGCTTCTGGACGGCCTCGGCACGCTGCAGCGGGTCCATCCGGGGCCACGGCCCCGAATCGAACGCCGCCCGCGCCGCCGCGACCGCCCGGTCGACGTCGGCGTCGGTGCCTTCGGGCACCCGACCCACCAACTCGTGCGAATACGGCGAGTGCACCTCGATCACATCCGACCCGGCGGGGTCGGTCCACTCGCCACCGATGAAGAGTTTGTCGTAGTCCGTCACGCGCGGAGAGTGTAGGCCCGACCGGAACGTGTCGCCGTTCGGAGCCGAGGCGAGCCCGTGGGTCCCGCGCGCTGGCTGGGCGCGCTCCGAAATCTGGAGGGGAACCCCGCTGAGAGCAGCAGATCGCTCCAGATTTGCAGGGAGGTTTCAGTATCGGGCGTCGCCCGACTCGCCAGGTCGGCGATGCCGGACGAGCACCTCCTGCGCGAACGTCGCGACGTGGTTGCCGGCCGAG
>JBDZVK010000039.1:0-10142 GCA_040255725.1 Actinomycetota bacterium | reverse complement strand
GCGATGCCGGACGAGCACCTCCTGCGCGAACGTCGCGACGTGGTTGCCGGCCGAGTCGAAGGCGTTGGCCACCGCGAGCCCTCGTGACGACAGCAGCCCGTGACACAGCGTGTCGGTGAGCAGCCAGTCGTCCAACGTCGGAGTGCGGTGGAACCAGATGGCGTGATCGAGGCTCGCGACCATCCAGCCGTCGTGGTCGTCGCCGTCGCCGGGGGTCGCGTCGGGATGTTGCGATGCGACCGTGTCGCAGGGGGTGTCGTCGGAGACGTACGCGAGCGCACACGCCTGGAGCAGCGGGTCGTCGCCGATCGGTTCGGTCATGCGGAACCAGTTGGTCAGATGGCCCGGCTCGGCGACCTTGTGGCCGTCGAACATCTCCGACCACTGGTTCGGGGGAGCGTCGTCGGGACGCGCGATCGTCGGCGCGACCGCGCGCTCGACCGTCGGGCCGCTCTCGGGTCGTTGGAACGACGCCGACATCTGCAGGATCGCCCCGACCGCCTGGCGGGCGACCACGCTGCGGGTCGCGAACGAACGGCCGTTGCGCAGACGCTCGACCTCGAACCGGATCGGCTCGTCGTGGTCGCCGCGTCGGATGAAGTAGGCGTGCAACGAATGCACCTGGTAGCCGTCGTCGACGGTCGCGGCCGCGGCCCGAAGACCCTGCGCGACGATCTGTCCGCCGTAGAGGCCACCCCACGGATACTTCGGACCGACCCCGACGAACGTGTCCGGTCCGTGCAGCTCCAAGGTCATCATCGTCGCGAAGTCCACGACCGGCAGTTTCCCAGTAGCACTCCCCGGCAGGCGAAACGGCGCGGCGCCGCCGCCTTGGATCCGGCCGGCTACGGCGTGCGGGTCACCTCGACCACGGCGGCCTGCGCCTCGACGCCGGTGATCGCGTCGCCGAGCAGCGACGCCGACGGGTGACCGATCCGGTCGCCGAGGAAGTGCGCCGCCAAGGCCACGACCATTCCCACGATGTTGCCGAACAGCCATGCGTGGGCGGCACCCTCGATGCCGTCGTTGGGCACGGCCCACAGCGCGGGGATGATGATCGCCAGGGTCAACGAGGTCGTGATCATCACCGTCGACACGTGCCGGTGCAGCACCCGGGCCTCGGTCAGATACAGCGACGAGATCGCCCACGGCACGCCCGCGAGCATCATCTCGGGCAGGATGCGAGCCGCGTCGTCGTACTGCGCGCCGTACACGACGGTGATGATGCCGCTGCCGAACAGCGCCGCGACCGCGGCGACGGCCATGATCCCCACCGCGATGAGCATCGCCATGCGCACCTGACCCTGGATCGCATGGCCTTCCTTGCCGCCCTCGGCGAGCAGCGCCTGCCCGATCGCATAGGGCACCCAGCAGGTGGTCGACACCACCCCCCAGGCGACGTAGAAGGCGGCGTTGGTGTCGGCGTTCACGTGGGCGAGCACGATCACCGGCAGCGCGAAGTACGGCGCCTGGTAGCCGATCGTCGAGATGAAGTTGACCGCCGAGTAGCGGATCATCGGGCCGGTCGATCGCGGCTTCGGGCCGAGGCGGTTCCGGCCTCCCGACAGCCGGTTCGCGAGCGGCGCACCGAGCACACCGGTCGCCACCAGTGGGATCACCGACCACGCGAACAACCAGAGCTGCGGGTCGGTGTCGGGGTGGATCCACAGCACGAGGGGAAGTCGTCCGACCGAGACGAGCGTGATGCGACCGAGCACCCAACCCCAACGTCGGATCGTCATGCAGCGGACGTCGAAGATCATCGACAGCGCGGCGCCGATCACCGAGACGACGAACGCGATCGGCCAGATCCCCCCGGACTGGAACAACGGTTCGGTCGACGGCGGGTCGACGAGCTTCAGGAAGCCGAGGTACGCCGTGCCCACGACGGCGGCGGCCGCGACGGTCGCGAGGATCGACCAGGTGTAGATCGTGTCGGCATCGTCGGAACGACCCACGGCGAAGCGGGCGAGCGCGACGGGCAGACCGAGCCCGGCGACGTAGGTGACGAAGTTGACCGAGGTGAACAGTGCGGTGCCGGTGCCCACGACCGACTTGGCGTCGACGTTCGCGGCGATCAACCAGAAGACCGCGCCGCCGAGTGCCTGGACCGCGGCCCCCACCACGAGCACCGCCGAACCGGTGACGAGCTGCCGGTGCGCACCGACTTTCTGGCGCGCACCGATGCCGGAGTGTTCGGGAATCCCCTCAGCTTCCAATGGGCGCGACGCGGTGTCGGTGTCAGAGGTCACCAGGTTGAGCATGTTACCGACTCGCACCTGGTCGGACCGAGACTCGCGCGACTCGTGTGGGGGACCCCTCCTCCGCTTATCGTGCAGGGGCGTGGCCACCCCTCGACGCCCTGATCGGTGCAGCCGCGTCGACTCGGCCGGCGTGGGTCTGGCGGTGTGGGAATGGGGTGATCGCGCCGACCCACCGATCCTGTTCGCCCACGGCGGGTTCGACTTCGCCGGGACCTATGACGCGTTCGCCCCGCTGATCGCCGATGCCGGTTGGCGGGTCGTCTGCTGGGACCACCGCGGCCACGGCGATTCCGACCACGCCGACCTGTACGGGTGGGAGGCCGACCAGCGCGACGCCGTGGCGGTGATGGACTGGATCGGAGCCGGTCCGATCCCGGTCCTGGGACACTCCAAAGGCGGCGGGCTGCTGTTGAACGTGGCCGACGCGCTCCCACACCGGGTGAGCCACGTGATCAACATCGACGGGTTGCCCTCGCGGCGGGGCTGGCCGGACCTGTCCGAACGGGACCGCACCAGTCTGCGGGCCGGTGCGCTGACCGACTGGTTGGACCATCGTCGTGCCACCGCCGACGCGATGCGCAAACCCGGCACGATCGACGAGCTCGCGCGTCGTCGCCAACGCATGAACCCGCGGCTCGACCTGGACTGGCTCCGCTACCTCGTCCCGATCGGGGCGTTCGAATCCGACGACGGGTGGCGGTGGAAGATCGATCCGTCGATGCGGATGGGTGGCGTGGGTCCCTGGCAGCCCGAGTGGTCGATGATGCGTCTGCCGGGTCTGGGCATGCCCGTGTTGGGGATCCTCGGACTCGCCGTCGAGGTGATGGGCTGGGGGACGATCCCGTCCGACGTGGTGCCGAATCTGCCCGAGGGCGCCCGCTTCGTCCCCTTGGAGGGGGTCGGCCATTTCGTCCACATCGAACAGCCCGAACTCGTCGCCGAGTTGGTCCTGGACTTTCTGCCGTGACCGCGTCGACCACCCCGGGCGGTGACGCCACCGAACGCCGCCGCGCCAAGTCCGGCCCGGTCTCCTTCGACATCGAGGTCGACCCCGTCGATCCCGCCGCGGTCGCCGTCGGTGCCGGGGCGACGGGCGCGCCCGGTCACCGCAGCCGGGTCGAGCCGGCGGGCGAACCGACCGTGTGGCTGCGCCACAACCGCATCCGGTTGGCGCTGCATCGTCTGCGCGCTGCGCAGGACGACACGGTCCGCCCGTTGTTGATCCTGCACGGCCTGGGCGAGTGCACGCCCGCGCAGCCGCCCGAGGTGGCCGCCGCGTGGCCGGGCGAGGTGTGGGGACTCGACTTCACCGGCCACGGCCACTCGACGATCCCCCGGGGTGGCGGCTACACCGCCGAGATCCTCATGGCCGACGCCGACGCCGCGCTCGCGCACCTGGGCGAGGCCACCGTGCTCGGTCGTGGGCTCGGCGCGTACGTCGCGTTGTTGATCCAGGGCGGCCGTCCGCACCTCGTCCGCGGCGTGGTGCTCGTCGACGGGCCCGGCATCGTCGGCGGGGGAATCGGTCCGAGTGCGCCGCGGGTGACCACGGCGGAGCCTGCCACGGTGACCCCCGACCCGTTCGCCCTGGCGGAGTTGACCGTGGACGTGCGCCCGCCCGACTACGCGGTGGACTACCTCCGCCTGGCCGTGCGCTACTCGGACCTCGGCGAACCCGTCACCCTGGCGGGCCGGGTGCGTCCGCCCTGGATGGCCGCGCTCGACGGCCTCCCGGGCGTGCGGACGTTGCCCGCGGCCGATGCGCTCGCGGACTACGCGACGGGTTGAACCGCTCCGGGAGGCGGCCCCGGCGGCCGTCGCTCAGGCGTCTCGGTGGGCGACGTACCAGGCGAGGTCGGTGAGGGCCTCGACCACCTCACGGCCGAGGAGGTGCGGGTCGAGCGCCGCGGTCGCCTCGTCGGCCAGTTCGTCCACGCGTGACTCGATCGCCGCTCTCGCTCCCACCGCGATGAGGGTCTCCTGGATCCGGGCGACACCGGTGTCGTCGAGGTCGCCGGCGCCGGCTCCTTCGAGCACCACGCGCGCGTGACGATCCGCGCGGGCGAGGCCCTCGGCGAGCAGCGTCGTCGGTTTGCCCTCGCGGAGGTCGTCGCCGACCGGTTTGCCCGTGTGCGCGGTCTCGCCGAACGCGCCCAGCAGGTCGTCGCGCAACTGGAACGCCTCACCGAGGGGTTCGCCGTACGCGGTCAGGACGCCGCCGAGCCGGTCGAGTCCTCCCGCGATGGCGGCGCCCAGATGGAGCGGTCGTTCCACGGTGTACTTGCCCGACTTGTAGCGGGCGATCCGTCGCGTCTTCGTCGGGTCGGACTCGCCGCGCGCGGTGCCGTGCAGGTCGAGATACTGACCCGAGTTCAGCTCGATGCGCAGCATGTCCCACACGATCCGGGCCGCCCGCGGCACGTCGACGATCAGTTGATCGGCGTAGACGTGTGCGAGGTCGCCGATGAGGATCGCGACGCCTTCGCCGTAACGTCGCGCCTCGCCGTTCCATTCACCGGCGCGGTGCGCGTCGGCGAAGGTCAGATGCGCGGTCCGGCGTCCGCGGCGCACCGCGGAACCGTCCATGACGTCGTCGTGGATCAGCGCGAACGCCTGGAGCAGTTCGAGCGCGGCCCCGGCGTCGGTGACCCGCGGGTCGAGTTCGGTGCCACCGGCCGCGATCGCACCCCAGTGGCAGAACGTGGGTCGGATGCGTTTCGCGTGCGCCATGACCAGACCCCGGAGTGCCTCGAACGGGTCGCGGAGGGCCGCGTCGAAAGCGGACCACCGTTCGATCTCGCCGTCCAGGAACGGGCCGAGGCGCGCTTCGACGCGCGCGGCGACCTGGCTGAGGCTCGAGGGTGCGACCGGGGCGTCGACCGGCGTCGGAGTCACCCAAGGGAGGCTACCGGCGGATCGGGGTCGGGGCTCCATCCCTCGCGTGGCCGCGCACGCTACATTCGGCCGGTCACGCCGATCCGCGACCGGACCACCCGGAGGATGTCACAGATGCGTCGTATGTCGACCCGAACGTTCCGTGCCGTCGCCGCCGTCGTGGCGGTGGCGACACTGGCCGGCGGTTGCGCGTCGGGGGGTTCGATCGCCGGGCCGGCCACCAGCGCCCTGGCGCCGACCACCACGAGCGGCACGGCGACGGTCGACACGCTCGCACCGCCGACCGTCGTGGACACCGCCACGGCCAAGGTCGACGCGATCGACAACGACTTCGACCCGAAACATCTCGAGGTGAAGGCCGGCACCAAGGTCACGTTCGTCAATGCCGGCCACAACCAGCACAACATCGTCCCCGACGACCCGGCGGCCGCGGACTTCGGCATCGACCAGCAGAAGTTCCAGCCCGGGACGTCCACGTCGTTCACCTTCACCGAACCCGGCACCTACGCGTACTACTGCTCGTTGCACGCCACGGCGACGGCCGGGTCGATGCGGGGAGTGATCACGGTGATGCCGTGAGGCGCCCGGACCCCGGGAACGCCCGCCAGGTCGTCGCGAGATGGTAAGCATTCTCCCCAGGCACTCGACGGTCGCCCCGGACGGCCGTAGACACCAAGGGGAACCCAGATGAGAATCATCGGCCGTAGTATCGCCGTCGCCGTCGTACTCGCCATGGGCGCCGCAACCCTCGTCGGGTGCGGTTCGTCCGGATCGTCGGCGAAGAAGGGGTCGTCGACCACCTCGTCCGCGCACGGCAGGACCCTGACCGTCCCCGCGAAGTACTCCACGATCCAGGCCGCGGTCGACGCGGCCGAGCCGGGCGACCTCGTGCTGGTGTCGCCGGGCGTGTACCGGGAAGGCGTGAACGTGACCACCGACAAGGTGGTGATCCGCGGCACCGACCGCAACAAGGTCATCCTCGACGGGCAGTTCACCAAGGAGAACGGCATCAGGGTGCTCGGCGCCAAGGGCGTCGCCGTCGAGAACATGACGGCGCGCAACTACACGTCGAACGGCTTCTACTGGACCGGTGTCGACGGCTACCGCGGTTCGTATCTCACCGCGTACAACAACGGCGACTACGGGATCTACTCGTTCGACTCGGTCAACGGGCAGTTCGACCACGACTACGGGTCGGGCAGTCCCGACGCCGGCTTCTACATCGGCGGGTGTAACCCGTGCAACGCGCTCATCGACCACGTCGTCGCCGAATACAACGGACTCGGGTACTCGGGCACCAACTCGGGCGGCAACCTGATCATCGCCAACTCGATCTTCCGCCACAACCGTGCCGGCATCGTCCCCAACTCGGGCAGCTACGAGAAGTGCTACCCCGAGCGCGACAACGTCATCGTGGGCAACCTCGTCTACGACAACAACTACGACACCGGCCCCGCGATCGACAACGCCCGGCTCGCGCAGGAGAACGGAATCCTCGTCGCCGGCGGGCGTGACAACAAGATCCTGCGCAACCGCGTCGACAACCACAACCTCACCGGCATCGCGCTGGTGCCGTTCCCCGAGTCGAACGCCTCGGACGTGCCTCCCGACTCACCGGCCGCCACCTGCGCCGACCAGAAGCCCCCGGCCCAAGGCCTCGACGTTCCCGAAACGGTGCTGTGGAACGCCGAGGGCAACGAGGTGCGCGGCAACGTCGTGACCAACTCGAAGCTCGCCGACCTCGGGACGTTCGACGCCGATGCCGGCCACGGCAACTGCTTCGCCGACAACGACTTCACCTCGTCGGAGCCGGCCGACATCGAGACACTCGAGCCGTGCGAGGGCGAGGGCAAGGGCGACTTCTCGGACCATCCCCTCGAGGTGCTCAAGCTGATCGAACGCACGACGCCGCCGTCGGGTGACTACAAGACCCAGCCGGCACCGCCGGCGCAGAAGAACATGCCGAACGCCGCCACGGCCAAGGCGGTGCCCGCGGGTTCGCCACCGAAGTTCGACGTGGACGCCGTGAAGGTCCCCACCCTGCCCGGGTCGTGACCCGCTCGAGTGACCGCTGCGCCGCGGCGACGCTGCGGCGGTCGGCGCTCGTCGTGGCGGCCGTGGTCGCGGTGTGCGCCACGGCGTGTTCGTCGGGCGGCGCCCCGATCGCCGGCAGCGCGACTCGGGGCGACCCGGCGACCACCCCACCGCCGAACCGCTCGATCATCTCCTACGGCGGACAGTTCCTGTCGAGTTGTCCGTTCAGCCACTCGCTCGCCGACGACCCGATCGTGCACCGGGGTCATCCCGGTGCGTCCCATCAGCACGAGTTCTTCGGCAACGTCTCGACCGACGCCTCGAGCACCTATGCGTCGATGATCCGCGAACCGTCCACGTGCAGCGACGACGGCGACCGGTCCGCGTACTGGGTACCGACCCTGACGATCGACGGCGAGCGGGTGGTTCCCCGTCGGGCCGACGCGTACTACCGCGCCGGTCCGGGCGTCGACGCGTCGAAGGTGCAGCCGTTCCCCGAAGGGCTCGAGATCCTCGCCGGGAACCAGTTCTCGACCCGACCCCAGCCGCTCACGATCGCCGCCTGGTCGTGCGGGCTGTCGCCGACCATGGCCCACGCGCCGCCGAAGGACTGCACCCCGGACCGGCCCGTCCAGCTCCGGCTGACCTACCCGTCGTGCTGGGACGGCTCCCACATCCGCAGCGACGACCACACGTCGCACATGGCCTACCCCTCACCCGGCCGCGGCTGCGACGACGCGCACCCGATCGCGCTGCCCCAGCTCACCCTGACCGTCCACTACGCGTTTTCCGGCTCCTATCACCAGGCGGGCATCGCGTCCGGCGGATTCGACTCGACCCACGGCGACTTCCTCGCCGCGTGGCAGGACCGGCGCATCGCGGACCAGGTGAAGGGGTGCCTCAACCGCGACGTCACCTGCGGCATCGTCGGCGGCACCTTCCACACCGGCAAGGGCGCCCAGGACCTGAATTCCTACAACCTGGGACCGGCCGGTGCCCCCTCGACCACGGTGCCGACCTACGACGGTGGGGTGACCACGACCACGATGGACCCGACCCGTCCGGACCACATGGGACATCGCCCTTCGCCGCACCGCTCGCCGTAGGGGCGCTTTGGGCGGCACCTCGAATCGCCGAATAACGTCGGGAATCGTGCCGCCATCAATCATGCAGCAGAAACTCGACGATCTCGAAGCGCGCAAGGCTCTGGCACTCCGGCCCGGGACCGACCGCTCGGTCGAGCGTCAACATGCCAAGGGCAAGATGCTGGCCCGCGAGCGGATCGACTACCTGCTCGACGAGGGTTCGTTCACCGAACTCGACATGCTGTCGCGGCACCGTGCCTTCAACACCGTGCTGGCCGACAACCGTCCCTACACCGACGGTGTGGTCACCGGTTGGGGCACGATCGACGGCCGCAAGGTGTTCGTGTTCTCGCAGGACTTCACGGTTTTCGGTGGCGCCCTGGGCGAGGTCTTCGCCGAGAAGATCCACAAGCTCATGGACATGGCGCTCAAGGTGGGTGCGCCGGTCATCGGACTCAACGACGGCGCCGGGGCCCGGATCCAGGAAGGGCCGGTGAGCCTCGCCTCCTACGGCAAGATCTTCTACCGCAACGTCCAGGCCTCGGGCGTCACCCCACAGATCAGCGTGATCCTCGGCCCGTGTGCCGGGGGAGCGGTGTACTCGCCGGCGATGACCGACTTCATCTTCATGGTGCGCGAGACGTCGCACATGTTCATCACCGGCCCCGACGTCGTCAAGACCGTCACCGGTGAGGAGGTCACCCTCGAAGAACTCGGTGGCGCCATGGCCCACGCGTCGAAGTCGGGGGTGTGCACGTTCGTCTCCGACGACGAGAAGACCTGCCTCGACGACGTCCGCTACCTGTTCTCGTTTCTGCCCTCGAACAACCTCGAGGAGCCACCGCGGATCGCTCCGGTCGACCCGCCCGACCGGTTGTGCCCCGAGCTCGTCGACATCCTGCCCGACAGCCCCAACCAGCCCTACGACATGCGCGACGTCATCTCGTCGGTGGCCGACGACGGCGACTTCTTCGAATACCAGGAGCACTGGGCGACCTCGATCGTGTGCGGCTTCGCCCGACTGAACGGCGAACCCGTCGGCGTGGTGGGGAACCAGCCGATGTCGCTCGCCGGTGTGCTCGACATCACCTCGGCCGAGAAGGCCGGCAAGTTCGTCCGCACCTGCGACGCGTTCAACATCCCGCTCGTCACCTTCGTCGACGTGCCGGGATTCCTCCCCGGCGTCGACCAGGAGCACGGCGGCATCATCAAGCACGGCGCGAAGCTGCTGTACGCCTACTGCGAAGCGACGGTGCCGCGCATCCAGGTCATCACCCGCAAGGCCTACGGCGGCGCGTACGTGGTCATGAACTCGAAGTCGATCGGCGCGGACCTCGCCCTCGCCTGGCCGACCGCGGAGCTCGCCGTCATGGGCCCGGCGGGCGCCGTCGAGATCGTCTACCGCAAGGAACTCGCCGAGGCCGACGACCCGGTGGCGCGGCGCGCCGAGCTCACCGAGGAGTACACCGAGCGGTTCTGCAACCCCTACGTCGCCGCGGACCGTGGCTTCGTCGACGCCGTGATCGACCCGGCCGAGACCCGCATCAAGCTCATCGAAGGGCTCGAGGTGCTGCGCACCAAGCGGGAGAACCTGCCGGGTCGCAAGCACGGGAACATGCCGTTGTGACCGGCGACGGCACGCTCGCCGTGACCGGCAGCAGCACGGCCAAGGAGCGCCACACGCAAAACGGCTTCGTCTCCGAGGGGTCGGTCATGTTCGACTTGGACGGAGACGGCCGCAAGGAGCGCATCGAATGGATGGCCGGCGACGGCATGCTGGTCGATGACCGGGATGGCGGGGCCACGGCGGCCGCGGCCGGCAACGGCGAGATCGACGGCAAGCGCCTCTTCGGAGACGAGGGCG
>JBDZVK010000358.1:0-2652 GCA_040255725.1 Actinomycetota bacterium | reverse complement strand
GGGTAGGGTCGGCGCGGCGTCACTTCACCACCAGGTTGACCATCCGGCCCGGCACCGCGATCACCCGGGTGACCTCGGCACCGTCGAGCAACTCGGCGATCCGTGCATCGGCCCGGGCCGCGGCTTCGAGGTCGTCCGTCGAGGCGTCCGGAGCAACCGTGATGTGGCTGCGGACCTTGCCGTTGATCTGTACCGGGATCTCGACGGTCTCGGCCACCAGCAGCGCCGGATCGGCGACCGGGAAGTCGTGCCAGGCCAGCGACGTATCGTGGCCGAGCCGTTCCCAGAGCTCCTCGGCGACATGCGGCGCCAGCGGCGCGAGCGCGAGCACCATCGGCTCCACCGCGGCGCGGGGCACCCCACCGTCGAAGCGGCCGATCAGATGGTTGTTGTACTCGGTGATGCGGGCGACCACCGTGTTGAACCGCAATGACTCGTAGCCGTCGGCGGCCGCGTCGAGCATCTGGTGCAGCGCCCGCAGCGTGTCGTCGTCGACCGCGCCGTCGGTGACGGTCACCTCACCGGAGTGCTCGTCGACCACGTTCCGCCAGATGCGCTGCAGCAACCGGTGCACGCCGATCACGTCGCGGGTGTTCCAGGGACGGCTCTGGTCGAAGGGGCCGGTGAACATCTCGTACAGCCGCAGCGTGTCGGCGCCGTACGCCTCGTACATCTCGTCGGGCGTGACCGAGTTCTTCAGACTCTTGCCCATCTTGCCGTACTCACGGTGCACCGGGACCCCGTCGTGCGTGAAGGTGCCGTCGTCTCCTTCGACCACCTCCGCAGCGGGCACGTGGAAGCCCCGGTCGTCGGTGAACGCGTACGCCTGCACATAGCCCTGGTTGAACAACCGGTGGAACGGCTCGACCGACGAGACGTGGCCCAGGTCGAAGAGCACCTTGTGCCAGAACCGGGCATAGAGCAGATGCAGCACCGCGTGCTCGACGCCGCCGACGTAGAGGTCCACGCCGCCCGACTCACCCGGCGAGCGGGGACCCATCCAGTAGGCCTCGATCTCGGGATCGACGAACGCTTCGTCGTTGTGCGGGTCCAGATAGCGCAACTCGTACCAGCACGACCCGGCCCACTGGGGCATCGTGTTGGTCTCGCGCCGGTAGGTGCGCGGCCCGTCGCCCAGATCCAGGCTGACCTTCACCCAGTCGTCGGCCCGCGCGAGCGGGGGTTCGGGCAGCGCGTCGGGGTCGTCGGACACCCGGGGGGTGAAGTCGTCGATCTCGGGCAGGGTCACCGGGAGCTGGTCGGCAGGCACCGCGTGGGCGAACCCGTCGTCGTCCCAGACGATCGGAAAGGGTTCACCCCAGTAGCGCTGGCGCGAGAACAACCAGTCGCGCAGCTTGTAGGTCACCGTCGACCGACCGGTGCCCTGCACGCCCAGCCAGCCGGTGATCGCCGCCTTCGCATCGGGCACCGAGAGTCCGTCGAGGGAGACGTCGTCGTTCGCCGACGCGGTCGCGATTCCCTCGCCGGTGAAGGCATCGGGCCACTGCTCGACGGGCGCCCCGTCGTCGAGACCGTGTTCGGCGAACCACGACGCCGGTGGGTGCACCACCTCGACGACGCCCAGACCGAAGGCCTTCGCGAAGGCGAAGTCCCGTTCGTCGTGGGCGGGCACGGCCATGATCGCCCCGGTGCCGTAGCCGGTCAACACGTAGTCCGCGATGAACACCGGCACCGGGTCGCCGTTGACCGGGTTGATGGCGAACGTGCCCGTGAACACGCCGGTCTTGACACGCGACTCGGCCTGACGGTCGCGCTCGGAGCGGCGCGCCGTGGCCGCCCGGTACGCGTCGACCGCGGTCTTCGGGTCGGCGCCGCCGCCGGTCCACTCGTTCGGTGTGCCCTCGGGCCACGCGGCGGCGGTGAAGGCGTCGACCAGGTCGTGTTCGGGCGCCAGCACCACGTAGGTGGCGCCGAACAGGGTGTCGGGTCGGGTGGTGAACACCTCGATCGACGGGTCACCGCCCTCCGCGGCGAACGCAACGGTCGCGCCGGTGGAGCGGCCGATCCAGTTGCGTTGCATCAACTTGATCGGCTCGGGCCAGTCCAACAGGTCCAGATCGTCGAGGAGCCGCTCTGCATACGACGTGATGCGCAGCATCCACTGGCGCAGCGGACGGCGCTCCACGGGGAAGTTCCCGCGTTCGGAGCGCCCCTCGGCGTTTACCTCCTCGTTCGCCAGCACCGTACCCAGCCCGGGGCACCAGTTGACCGGCGCTTCGGACACGTACGCGAGCCGGTGGGCGTCGATGACCCGTCGCCGGTCGGCGTCGCCGAGGTCCGACCACGACGAGCCCGCGGGCAGGGTGTGCTCGTCGGGTTCGCGGTCGCCCGCGTCGAGTTCGGCGACCAACGCGGCGATCGGACGGGCCCGACCGGAACCGGCGTCGTAGTACGACTCGAAGAGCTGCAGGAAGATCCACTGGGTCCAGCGGTAGTAGCCGACGTCGGTGGTGGCCAGGACGCGCCGACGGTCGTGTCCCAGACCCAGGCGCGCCAGTTGGCGCGCCATGTTGGCGATGTTCGCCTCGGTCGTGACCCGCGGATGCTGTCCACTCTCGATCGCGTACTGCTCGGCAGGCAGCCCGAACGCGTCGTAGCCCATGGTGTGCAACACGTTGTGGCCGGTCATGC
>JBDZVK010000357.1:0-2656 GCA_040255725.1 Actinomycetota bacterium | reverse complement strand
TTGCGGTTGCTGATGCTGCCATCTCGTCGTTCCTCTCGTTGTGGTGCCCGTCGACGGCGACGGGTCTCTTGCCGATGTCAACCCTAGGAGGCTGCCGGGCAATCCCTGCCAGCCGTCTCTGGTGCGCCTCGCCCCCGCTCGCGGCGTCGTCGATCGTCCGATCGCCATACTCTCTGCCGCGATCGGGATTCTCAGGGTCCGGCTGCGATACTGGGCCGATGTCCGAGAACGAACCCACCGTCGACGTCGTCGTCGAGATCCCCCGCGGCAGCCGCAACAAGTACGAGGTCGACCACGAATCGGGCGTGATCCGTCTCGACCGCCGACTCTTCTCGGCCACGGTGTACCCCTCGGACTACGGCTTCATTCCCGACACGCTCGCCGAGGACGGCGACCCGCTCGATGCCATGGTGCTGCTCGACGACCCCACGTTTCCGGGTTGCTGGGTGACCGCCCGACCCATCGGCGTGCTCTGGATGGAGGACGAGGCCGGCCCCGACGCCAAGATCATCTGTGAGCCGGCCCTCGACGTGCGCGTCGAGTCGATCACCGAGATCGACCAACTCCCCACCCACCTCACCGCCGAGCTGATCCACTTCTTCGACGTGTACAAGGATCTCGAGCCGGCGAAGTCCACCACCACGCGCGGCACCGAGGGCTCCGCCGCCGCGTGGGAGGAGATCCGGGCATCGCAGGCCCGGTTCCAGGCCGTCCGATCCGCAGGCTGATCGCCACGGCCACGGCCGTGTCGACGGTCGGGCCCCACCGGCCGCTCACGAGTGGTCCCACCGGCCGCTCACGAGTGGCCGACGACCGCCAAGCCGTAGAGTTGGCCCATGCACGACTCGGTGGTTCGCAACGGCCTCGTGGTCGACGGTTCGGGAGGTGAACCCTTCCACGCGGACGTCGCGATCGACGGTGAGAGGATCACCGCAGTCGGTGACGACGTCGGCGCGGCGCGCCGTGAGATCGACGCCGACGGGCGCATCGTCACCCCCGGCTGGGTCGACATGCACACCCACTACGACGCGCAGGCGACCTGGGACGCGGAGCTGACCCCGTCGGGCTGGCACGGGGTGACCACCGTGGTGATGGGCAACTGCGGTGTGGGATTCGCGCCCGCCGCCCCCGACCGGCACGACTGGCTGATCGGATTGATGGAGGGCGTCGAGGACATCCCCGGCGCTGCGCTCACCGCCGGGATCCAGTGGGAGTGGGAGACCTTCGGCGAGTACCTCGACGCGCTGGACCGCCGCCGTTACGTGATGGACATCGGCACCCAGGTTCCCCACGGAGCGCTGCGCGCGTACGTGATGGGCGAACGCGGCGCCGCGAACGAACCCGCGACGGCCGAGGACTGCGCGCAGATGCGTCGGTTGGCGACCGAGGCGTTGCAGGCGGGCGCGTTGGGCATCTCCACCTCGCGCACCCCGTTGCACCGCTCGGTCGACGGGGTGCTGGTGCCGGGCACCCACGCCGAGATGGACGAGGTGTTCGCGCTGGGCGACGCGCTCGTCGACGCCGGCCACGGCGGCTTCCAAGGTGCCTATGAGCACCCGGCGCTGCTCGGGGAGATGGGTTGGCTGCGGCAACTCGCCGAGCACACCGGTCACCCGGTGACCGTGAACCTGCAACAGGACGACCAGGCCCCGGAGTTGTGGCGCGACATCCTCGCCGAGCTCGACCGGGCCGCAGCCGACGGCGTGCCGCTGTACGCGCAGGTGCACGGTCGTCCGGTCGGCATCCTCATGAGCTGGGGCGCCACGGTGCACCCGTTCTCGTTCGCGACCGCGTGGGGGCCGCTCGCCTTCCTGTCGCCTGAGGAGCGTCTCGCCCGGCTCGGTGACCCCGAGGTGCGCGCCGCGCTGACCGGCGGACCGGTCGCCGACGACCTGCTGGGCGACTTCACCCGGTTCATCACCACGTCGTGGCACAAGATGTTCTGCTTCGCCGGTGAGACCGACTACGAGCCCGCGCCCGAGTCGTCGGTCGCCGCGATCGCGCAGGCAACCGGCCGGGCACCGGCCGAGGTCGCGTACGACCACCTGATGTCGTCTGGCGGCAACGGCGTGCTGTATTTCCCGCTGTTCAACTACTCGAACGGCGACCTCGGCCCGACCCACGCGATGCACCAGCACCCACGCACCCGCATGGGTCTCGCCGACGGTGGCGCGCACGTCGGCTCGATCTGTGACGGGTCCACGCCGAGCTTCATGGTCGCCTTCTGGACCCGCGACCGGGTTCGCGGACCGAAGCTGCCGCTCGCCCACATCGTCAAGCGCCAGACCCGGGACACCGCGTTGCACTACGGCCTCGCCGACCGGGGCCTGCTCGCCCCCGGCTACCGGGCCGACGTGAACGTGATCGACTACGACCGGCTGGCGATCGACGCACCCCGCCTGGCCTACGACCTGCCCGGCGGCGCCAAGCGGTTCGTCCAGCGGTCGTCCGGTTACGACGCCACGATCTGCGCGGGCGAGGTCGTGCGGGACCACGACGAGTTCACCGGAGCGCGCCCCGGCCGGCTGCTGCGCGGCCCGGCACCCGACCCGGTCGGCTGAGCCGCCCCGGTGGCCTGCGTCATCGGGAAGTCGAACCGATCGGCGACCCGGGAGGCTCGCTGCGGGGCGCCCCAGCGGAGTCGATCGGCGGACCG
>JBDZVK010000356.1:0-2669 GCA_040255725.1 Actinomycetota bacterium | reverse complement strand
GCGGCCAGCCCGTCGTCGGGGTCACCGAACAAGCCCGCCTGCACCGCGTCGGCGAGCTTCTCCCAGATGCGGGGCACCGCGGCGAGCAGGGTGGGGCGGATCTGTGGCCACGCGCCCACGGCTGCGGTGAGGTCGTCGACACAGGTGATCTGCGAGCCGGTGCACAGGGCGGGGTAGTGGCTGAAGATGCGGTCGGCGAGATGCGCGGTGGGCAGATACGACACGTAGCGTCCCCTGGCGGCCACCGGGGGCACGGTCCGCACGGCGGCGTCCCACGCGGCGAGCAGGTTGGCGTGGGTGATCATCACGCCCTTGGGCGGCCCGGTGGTGCCCGAGGTGTAGATGAGGGTGGCGAGGTCGTCGCCGCGGACCCGCTGCGACGTGGCGGCGAAGTCGAGGTGGGTGTCGCCCCCGGCGAGCAGTTCCGCGAAGCTCATCACGTCGGGGCTGGCCTCCGGTCCGACGTCATCGTCCGGTCCGGCGCCGCCGGCTGACCCGGCGCCGCCGGCAGATCCGGTGTCGACGTCGAGCAGGACGATCGGCGGCGGGGAGGCGAGTGTCGCGCACGCGGCGCGCACCCGCTCCAGGTGCGCGGGTTCGGTCACGAACACCCGGGGTCGGGCGTTGCGGCACAGCTCGGCGATCTGGACGGCCGACGAGGTGGCGTACACCGAGAACGGGACGGCGCCGAGGTGGAACGTCGCCACGTCGAACACGTGGAACTCGGGCCGGTTGGCGACGAGCAGGGCGACCGTGTCGTCCGCGGCGACCCCGACGGCGGCCAGCCCGCGGGCGACCTGTTCGACCCGTTCCCGGTAGTCGGCCCAGGTCAGGCGGGTCGAGCCGTCGGGGGTGGTGAGGGCGACCTCGTCGGCGTAGGTGGAGGCGGTGGCCTGGAAGCGGGCGCACAGCGTGTCGTGTCCGGCCGCCCCCGCGGGGCCGGGCGAGGCCGGTCGCCAAGCGGTGGTCGGCGGGGTCACGAGCCGCTGGGCACGACCTGCTCGGGGGCGAGCGAGTTGCCCGGGGCGATCGACGAGCAGTTGCTGGGCGCGGCGGTGCCGGCGAGGCGGGCGTCGATCCACGACGTCGAGTTGCTCGCCCAGGTGGGGTACGCGGTGAGGTGGTCGTTCCAGTCGAGTTGGGTGTAGCTCACGGCCGTGCCGGCCGCGCAGAACTGGCGGGCCAGGGTGCGCACGTCGCCGGTGACGGCGGCCCCGTCACCATTGCCGAGGGTGGGATGGTCGGCGGTGCCGAGCGTCCAGCCGGTGCCGCCCTGCACGATCTGCACGGGGACGGTCGCCGCACCGGCGGTGCCGAGGTTGTTGTCGTTGACGATGCGCACGTACTCGGGAATCGAGTTCGGGTTCGCGTACTGCGGTTTGAGCAGGTCGCTCATCGTCAGTCCGAAGTGGACGAAGGGCAGGTCGATGATGGCGTCGCCCAGCGAGTACTGGTCGTACTTCTCGTACAGCTGGGCGCCGAGCGGGCTGAGGTACGGCGTGAAGTCGACGTCGTACGCGCGGGCCATCCCGATGATCGCCGTGGGCAGTTCGGCGGCGAAGGCGAGGCTGCCGCTGAGGTACTCGGAGGTGTGCGCGGCGTTCACGGGCAGGCCGCCGACGGTGACGCCGACGAGGCGGGCGTTCACGTCGGGGGCGTAGGTGGGGGCGAGCTGGGCGGCCCACATCGCGGCCCAGGCCCCGCCCGAGTAGCCGCTGAGCGCGAGGCGGGCGTTGTGGTCGAGCCCGGTGACCGACGTGGCGTTCATGGCGGCGCGGATCGCGTCGAGGGTGTTGTGGCCGTACACCCGGCCCGCGGTAATCTCGGCGTCCTGGCCTTCGGTGTCGGGGACGATCACGGTGAGCCCCTTGCCGAGCAGGCCGCCGACGTCGTCGTTGGCGAACGCCACGTCGTCGGCGATCTGGGCCGACGGTTCGTCGTGCACGTCGAGCGAGTCGTACGCGGTGGCCATCACCACCGCCCGGTTGTGCTGGGGGAACCAACCGGTCGGGTGCAGCACCGAGGTCACGTTGACCGTCGGTCGGTCGAGCGCGTCGGTCGAGCGGTACAGCAACTGGTCGACGGTGACGGGCCACATGAGCCCCCAGTAGGTGAACGTGCGCGATTTCAGCACGGTGCCCGGGGCGAGGTCGCTCAGCGGTGTCGTACCGGAGTACTGGTAGAACGCACTGTCGGGGCCGTCTTTCGGGGCGGACGCCGCCCCGGCGGCCGGGGCGAGCCCGACGAGGGCGGGCAAGGTGGCGGCGAGCAGCACCGCAGCGGTCAGGGCTCGGGCACGGCGGGTGATGTAACGCATGGTACATGACTCTAGACTCGGGGCCGATGGATGTCAATGCTCCGATCTTCGAGGAGCCGGAGACGTTGCCGCGCGGCCCGCACGACCTGTCGCGCGACCAGGTGCGGGCCGCGCAGGCGAACCGGTTGTTCGCGGCGATCGCCGGGCTGGTGGCCGAGGTCGGTTACCCGGCGGTGACGATCGGCGCGATCGCGGGCCGGGCCGGGGTGTCACGGGCGACGTTCTACGAGCACTTCACCAACAAGGAAGCCTGTTACGTCGCGGCCTACGAACGCTTCGGCGAGGTGCTGGCCACTCGGATCGCCACCGCGATCCCCGAGACCGACGCATGGACCGAGGTGGTCGACGCGGC
>JBDZVK010000038.1:0-14589 GCA_040255725.1 Actinomycetota bacterium | reverse complement strand
TCGTGTCGAACCACTTGGTCATCTCCAGCGGCGCGACCTCACCGCCGTCGAGCTCACCTCCACGTGCCATGGCGAAGTAGCGGTCGAGCCCGGCGTCGTCGACCGGGTCGAAGGCCGCTCCGCCGAAGCGTTCCGGGACGGCGCCGACGCTGACCGCGGCGTCGAGCATGTGGTCGTACAGCGAGAAGTCGCCGACCGGGACCCGGTCGATGCCGTGGTCGACCTGGAGTTGCCAGTGCCTGGCCCGCAGCTCGGCGGCGACGGCGCGCAGCCCGGTGTGGTCGCCGCTCCGCCATGCCTTCTCCAGCGCCCACTTGAGCTCGCGTCGTGCGCCGAAGCGGGGGAAGCCGAGATTCGCCGTGGTGACCATGCCGGCACCCTACCGACGCCGGTCACGAATCGATCAGGGTCGGACGTCCCGCCGGGTTCGTCCGGCGAGCACCACGACACCGGCCCCGAGTGCGGCGAGCAGCAGACCGAACCCGGCGATGCCCACGACATCGGCACCGGTCCGGGCCAACGACGTCGTCGACGGGTTCGCCGGGTCGTCGCCGGTCGGACCCGGCCCGGGGCGCTGCCCGCCCGGGTCACTCCCGCCGAAACGGGTGCTGCCGATCACCGACGGGTCGACCGTCGAAGTGGAGCCGGCCGCGTCGCTCGTGGTCGGCTCCCCGGCGAGCGTCGTCGACGGCGTCGTCGAACCCGGCGGTTCGGTCGTCGCCGGCATGGTGGTCGCCGCGATCGTGGTGGACGCGACCGTGGTCGACGGGCCCGTGGTCGTCGATGGAACCGTGGTGCCCGACGGCACCGTGGTGCTGGACGGGGCCGTCGTGGTCGACGGCACGGTGGTGGTGGTCGATGACGTCGGCGTCGACGTGGTGGTCGTCGGACCCGTCGGCACGGAGGTCGTCGTCGACCCCGTCGGGTCCGTCGTGGTCGACGGCAACGTGGTCGGCGGCACGGTCGAACCCGGCAGCGTCGAGCCCGGCAGCGTCGAGCCCGGCAGGGTGAACGGCGGCAACGTCGATCCACCCGGCAGCGACGTCACGTAGTAGCCCACGTGCTGGATGAGCGACGCCCGGCTCGTCCCACGACCGCCCGCCTGCTGGGTCCAGTCGAACACGGCCTCGATCTCGTGGTCACCCGCCGTCGCGAAGGTGCGGGTCAGGTGGCCGTCGGTGCCGTCCGCGACCAGCGTCCCGTCGACGTAGAAGTCGATCGAATGGGCGTGCGGACCCAGCGCATCGGTGACCTCCGCGGTGAAGTCGACCGTCTCGCCCGGCGCCGACGGGTTCTGACTGGAGGTGAGCGTGGTGGTCGCCACGTAGCGGAACCAGAGCTGGACGAATCCCTCGGTCGACACGCACGGCGGCGTCGTGGGGTACGGCGGGCAGCCGTACGACAGGTAGTCGGCGCCGCCGTGGATCCAGCTGCTCCCGCCACCACCACCGCCGCCGCCCACACAGCCGGTGTTGGCCCCGGCCCCGGCGCCGCCGCCGCGGTAGCCGCCGCCACCACCGCCGCCGACGACGTTCACCCCGGCGCCACCGGACCCGTTCGCCGAGGAGTCACCGTTCACGCTGTGCAGCACGTCGTTCACCCCACCGGCACCGCCGGCACCGCTCGATGACGCGCCGTCGACGCCCGACTGGCCGTCGCCGCCGTTCACCGCGACTCTGTCGGTGGCGCTGCCGCCGTTGCCGCCGCGACTGTTCGCCACGTCGACCGTCACGCAGTTGCGGACCCCGCCACCACCGCCGCCGCCCGACACGAGCCGCAGGGTCGTTCCGGCCTCGGCGAACGTGCAGATCGCCGATCCGATGCACACCCCCGTCGCACCCCCGCCGGCACCGCCCGACGCACCCCCCTCGAACGCCGAGGTCGAGCCGATGCCCGCCCCGCCACCGGTCGCCCAACCCGGCGTCGGTGTGTCGTTCGGCGCCGCCGATCCGTCGGCGCCGCGACAACCGACGACGACCGAGATCACCTGACCGGGCACGACGGGAAGGGCCTTCTCCTCGCGGGTCCCCGACCCACCCTCGCCACCCGACGCGCCGAACTGGGTCCCCGCGGTACCTCCACCGCCGCCCGCAGCGACGACGTACACCTCGGTCGCGAAAGGCGGTACCACGACCGTCTCGGTCACGCCACAGTGCTCGGACTCCCATACCCGGTCAGGTGAGGTCCAGGCGGCTTCGGCCTCGTCGGAACCCGCGCCGACCGTCGCCAGCGCGAACAGGCCGATCAGGGCGAAGGCGAGACTCGCCGCCGCAGCTCGGCGCAGTCCCGGCGCCTCGACGGACAGGTGAAGACGGTTCACGGATCGGTGCTCCCGGGCGGTCGACGGTCGCCTTCCAATCAAGCGGCAGGGCCCGTTCGTGTCCTGAGTACTGATTACTCAGTCGTGCACGGATGGTGACGATGCGCCCGTCTCGATGCCCAGGGCGTCGGCCAGGTCGGCGCGCCCGGAGATGTCGAGCTTCTGGTACACGTTGCGCAGGTGGTTGTCGACCGTGCGCTTGGCGATGCCGAGCTGCTGCGCGATCTCCTTGCTCGACCGCCGGTCCGCAGCCAATCGGGCGACATCGAGCTCGCGGGCGGTCAAGGGCACCGCGGTGGACAGGTCGAGGAGGAGCGGCGTCCGCACGCGTTGACAGCGGCCGAGGCGGTCGCGCCCCTGGGCTGCGGCACGGGCACCGGCCTGGGCATGCCCGGCGCGTCGCAGTTCCCGGGCGGCGCACGCAGCGAGTTCTGCCGCTTCCACCAACAGGCCACGCAGCTCACAGTCGAGCGCGACGGCGAGCAGGGAGTCGGCGTCGTCCGGCCCGGCGAGGGCGCGGGCGACGGCGAGTTGCACCCCGATCAGATCACCCTGGACCGTCGCCGCGAGCCGTTCGAGGTCGTCGACCGCGTCCGCGGCACCGCCCGTCCGCGCCAACGCGCTGAGCAGATGTGAGGCGCCCAGACGGTCACCGACCACCAAGGCGTCGTCGGCGCCGGCCCGGAAGTGGTCGCGCGCCTCGGCCGAGTTGCCCTCGGCGACCGCGAGCCAGCCCCGGGCTTCGGCCGTCAACGCCGCGTTGAGTCGATCACTGGTGTCGTGCAGCGACCCCGACGCGTCGAGGTGCATCCGTGCACGCGCGGCATCACCCTGGGTCGCCGCTGCGAGGGCGACCCCGGCCTCGCACCACGCGGCCTCCTCTTCGCGGCCGCTCTCACCGAAGATCGGCGCAGCCTCGAGGAAGTACCCGGCGGCATCGTCGCACCGGCCCAGACGCAGCGCGGCGCGTCCGGCGAGGTAGTTCATCCATGCGTAGCCGTACCGGGGGACCACGTACCGGGTGAGATCCCTGGCGAACTCCAGCAGCGGCAGCGCCTCGGCGGCCCGACCGGTGGCCACGAGCGCGAAAAGGGTCGTGATGTGGTGCACGCCCGGCTCGGTGAGCTGGTCGGCCGACCACAACGATTCGTGCACCGGCATGGCCGCGAGCGCGATCGCCGACGCGTCGTCCGCCCGTCCGGCATGGATGCACGCGATGCCGGCGGTGTAGGCCGCCGTGACATAGGCCCGCTCTCCGTGCACAGCCGGGTCGAGCAGCCCGTCGAGCACCGACACGGCTTCGTCGATGCGGCCGGCCCGCAGCGTTCCCATCATGCGATGGGCGACCAACTCCGATCGCCACTGGCGGTCGTCGATACGGGCCTCGGCGGCCCGGCACAGCGCGTCCGCACCTTCGGGATCGTCGAGACCACGCAGGAGGTTCTCCGACCTCGTCAGGGTGATGAGCGCGAGTTCCCGGTCGTCCGCTGCCGACTTCTCGGCCGCTGCCAGCACCAGTTCGGCTTCTCCGCAACGCCCGGCCTCGCCGAGGGCGTAGCCGTAGAGCTGGCCCGCGTCGAAGCTCGGTTCCCGACGCCAGGCGGCACCCGCCAGTTCCCCGCAGTGCGCGTAGTCACCGTCTCTGAAGAAGCCGCGCGCGGCCCCCACGAGGCGTCCCGCGTCGACGTGGTCGCCGGCCCGGAGCCGCCACAGGGTGCTGCGCCCCCCGGCGTCGCCGCATTCCTCCGACGCTTCGGCGACCCGTCGGTACAGCTCGCGGCGGCGACGTTCGGTGAGCCGCGCGTCCACCGCCCGGTGGTGGACCGGGTGCTCGAGGTGCACGGTCAGCCCCGGATCGTCGCCGCGACCCGGGACGATTCCCACCCCGTGCGATCGGGTGTGGTCGGCCACCCCGACGAGCCCGGCACCCTCCAGCTCGTCGAGTGCGCCGGCGAGGCCGAGGCGGTCGACCAGGGCCAGAGGGAACGGCGCGCACAGCACCAGCACTTCGAGCAGCTCGATGCTCGCGTCGTCGAGATGATCCAGACGAGCGGTGACGATCTCGACGAGGCTCGCGGGAATCGGCGGTTCACCGATGAGTTCCCAGCGTCCGTCGACGTCGACCAGCCGCCCGTCTTCGCGCGCCGCCCGGACGCGCTCACGGACCTCGAGCGGGCGTCCGTCCGAGAGACGTTCGAATCGCCGGGCGATCCAGTCGGGCACGTCGCCGCCGACCAGGTCGGTGATCATCTCCGCGACCCCGGCGGTGTCGAGCGGCTCGACCTCGATGCGGGCCGCGCCGCGGTCCTTCCAGAGCGCGGTGACGGCATCGGGCAGCGATTCGTTGGCGCACACCGTGTACAGGATCGAAACCGTCGGGTCGGCGGAGGCCTCGAGGAGAAGCGCTGCCGACGCGTCGTCGAGGAGGTGCGCGTCGTCGACGAGCAGGACGAGTCGGTGGTCCGGCTCGGTCGCCAGACGAGGTCGGGCGACCGGTCCACCCACGGCACCGTCGGCGCACAGCAGCGATTGGAGCGGACCGTACGGCATCGCGGCCGCGGACCGGGTGGCGATGACGTGGGCGACGTCGTCGCCCCGCGCGGCCACCGCCGCGAGCGCGTGACGCGCGACGAGGCTCTTGCCGACGCCTTCGACCCCGACGAGGACGCAGCCGGCCTGGTCGGGGTCGTCCAGGGCGCGGAGTACGGCGGTCAACTCGGTCGATCGTCCGATGAGTTTCGGGTTGCCCTTGATCGCTGCCATCGCTGATCGCCCGACGTCGGGGTCGGGTTCGCACCAGACTAGAGGCCCGAGCCCGGACTCGCCGATGACGTCCGCGTCAGCGTCGGCGGGACCCGAGGGTCCCGGCGATCGGAGCGAGGATTCAGACTTCCGCGGGCACCTTCGCCAGGGCACGGGGGAACAGCACGTTGTTCTCCTTGTGGACGTGTTCGAAGGTGTCGCGTTCGAGCTCGGCGAGGCCTTCCATCGTCATGCGGTAGGCGTTGCAGCCGTCCGCGGGAACGGTGTAGTTGTCGGTGAGTCGACGGAGCTCGGCGAAGAGTTCTCCGCAGGCTTCGTGTTCGTCGACGAGCCGCTGGATCATCTCGGGAAGTTGGGCATCGGTGCGCTCGTCGAGGCGGCCGATGGCCGGGAAGATCCTGATCTCCTCGCGGCGCAGGTGCGGCTCGAGGGCCACACGGAGCGTCGCGTAGGTCGTGGCCACGTCCTTCAGCTCGGGGTGATGGGCCCCGTGGACCTGGGCGATCTTGTCGGTCAACATCGACAGGCGGGGCAGTTCCTCCCACAGGTAGGCGTGGTGCTTGTCGCACACGTGCTTCGCGAGATCGCCGAGGTCGAGGTCGGCCCACGCGGCGTCCTCGACGGGCGCGTCGACGCGCTCGAGGGACGTGACGACGTCGTCGACGTCGAGCCCCGCTGCGTCGGCCGCGTCGGTGAGGCTGCGATTGCCGTGACAGCAGTAGTCGAGCTGAAGCTTCTCGAGCTCGCGGGCAAGGCCCGGGCGGCTCGTGACCAGGTCACTCAGGGTCATCCGACGGTCGATGGTGGGCATGGGTTCCTCGTTTCTCACGACGCACGCGGCGCCGAAGGCTCGTTTGTTTCCACGGTTCCACCTTGCACGAGTCCCCGACCAGGGACGAAGGTCCCTGGTCGGGTCCGCCGTGGCCGAAGTCACCCCGCCGCCGGTCCCTGTGACAGAGTCGGGGCCATGGGCACCTCCGATCTGGGTACCGCAGTGGTCACCGGCGCATCGTCGGGCATCGGGGCCGCGACCGCGGTCGCGTTGGCACGCGCCGGGTTCGACGTGGTCCTCGGCGCCCGGCGGATCGACCGACTGGACGAGGTCGCGGCGGCCTGTGAGGGGCGGGCCCGCACGGCCGCGCTCGACGTGACCGACGACGACTCGGTCGCGGCGTTCTGTGCCGGCATCGACGAGTGTCGGGTGTTGATCGACAACGCCGGCGGGGCGCTCGGCCAGGACCCGATCGCGGAGGCCGACCTCGAAGGGTGGCGCACGATGTACGACACGAACCTGCTGGGAACCCTGCGGGTCACCCGGGCGTTGCTCGGCAGGCTCGAAGCGTCGGGAAACGGCCACGTCGTGGTGATCTCGTCGATCGCGGGGATCGAGACCTACCCGGGCGGCGCGGGCTACAACGCGGTCAAGCACGCCCAGCACGCGTTCAGCGAGGTGCTGCGCGCCGAGACCGTCGACAAACCGATCCGGGTGTCGGAGATCCAGCCCGGGCTGGTCGAGACCGAATTCTCGCTCGTGCGCTACGACGGTGACGCCGACCGGGCGGCGCAGGTGTACGCGGGCATGACGCCACTCGGCGCGGCCGACGTCGCCGATCTCGTCGCCTACGTGGTCACCCGGCCCCCGCACGTGAACGTCGCGACCGCGCTGTTGCTGCCCGCCGACCAGGCGACCGCGACCACCGTGCACCGCCGGAGCGGCGACTGAACCGTCGCCTGGGTGCACCCGCCGTCGGGCGACCGTCGGCCGACCGGCGGCCGAGTCGGCAGACGGCGATCAGGCGTGCACGAGAGCGTCGTCGGGCGTCGGGTCCCCGTCGACGTCGGTGTCGTCGCCACCGGAGGTCTCGATCTCGGCGAACTCCCCGCCCTCGACGTCGACGTGGGGGAGGATCCGGTCGAGCCACTTCGGCAGCCACCAGGCCGACCGTCCGAACAACGCCATCACCGCGGGCACGAGCGTCATCCGCACGATGAAGGCGTCGATGAGCACTCCGAAGGCGAGGGCGAAGCCCATCGACTTGATGATCGCGTCGTCGCCCAGGATGAACGCGGCGAACACACTCGTCATGATCAGCGCGGCGGCGGTGACGACCCGTGCGCCGCCGGTGAACCCGGCGATGATCGCCGCGGTCGGTTCGGCGCCTCGCGACACCTCCTCACGCATCCGCGACACGAGGAACACCTCGTAGTCCATCGCGAGTCCGAACAGCACGGCCATCAACAGGATCGGCAGGAAACTGACGATCGGCCCCGTCGAATGCACGCCGAAGATCTGCATCAGCCAGCCCCACTGGAACACCGCGACCACCGCGCCGAACGACGCGGCGATGGTGAACAGGAAGCCGATCGCCGCCTTGATCGGCACGACGATCGAACGGAACGCGAACAGCAGGATCACCAGCGCCAAACCGACGACGACGACCGCGAACACCGGCAGCGCCTGCGCGAGTTTCTCGGACACGTCGATGTTCAACGCGGTGGTGCCCGTGATCTCGGCGTTCACCCCGGTCGACGCGGACACCTCGTCGGCCTCGCTGCGGATCGCGTGCACCAGGTCGGTCGTGGCGACGTCGGCCGGACCGGTGCTGGGGACGGCGAGGAAGACCGCGGTGTCGCCCGCGGCGTTGAAGGTCGCGGGGGTCACGGCGACGACGCCGGGCACGTCGTCGATCGCTTCGGAGGCCTTGGCGACGGCGGCTTTCGCGTCGTTGCTCCCTGAGGCGTCGACCACGACGGTGAGCGGGCCGTTGAAGCCCGGGCCGAAACCCTTGGTCAACAGGTCGTACGCCTTGCGCTGGGTCGAACTGGTTGGCGCGGACGCGTCGCTGGGCAGGCCCAACTCGATCGAGGCCGCGGGCAGCGCGACGACGCCGAGCACGACGACCACGGCGACGACGACGGCGATGGGTCGCTTCACGATCGCCTGGGCCCAGCGGGTGCCGAAGCCGTTGTCGGCATCGCCGGCCTGGTGCATCTTCAACCCGGGGAAGCCGATCCGGTCGATCTTGTGGCCGGCGAAGCCCAACAACGCCGGCAGCAGCGTCACCGCGATGATCGCGGCGATGAGCACGGTCGCGGCGGCGGCCAGCGCCATGACGGTCACGAACGGGATGTTGACGACGGTGAGCCCGACCAGGGCGACGATCACGGTGAGGGCCGCGAACATCACGGCGGAACCTGCGGTGGCCACGGCGTTCGCGGCGGCATCTTCGGGTGACAGTCCCGCGGCGAGGTTCTGGCGATGTCGCGAGACGATGAACAGCGCGTAGTCGATGCCCACGGCCAGGCCGATCATCGTGGCCAGCGTCGGCGCGGTCGACGACAACTCGATGACCCCGGACATCGCCGTGATGCCCGCGATCCCGGTGCCGACGCCGATGAGCGCCGTGAGGATCGGTAGCCCGGCTGCGATGAGCGATCCGAACGAGATCAACAGCACGACCACGGCGATCAACAGGCCGATCAGCTCCGACGAACTCCCGGGATCGGACGACGCTCCGGGCACGACGTCTCCCCCGAATTCGGTCTGGATGCCGGCGTCGACGGTCGGCCGCACAGCCGTCTCCAACGCGTCCTTGGTCGCGTCTTCGACCTCCAGGGACTGGACGTCGTAGGTGACGTTCGCGTACGCGATGGTGCCGTCGGCCGAGACGCCGAGCATCGCGTAGGGGTTGGTCACCGTCGCGACCTGGGGCACCTTCTCGAGTTGCGCGACGGTCGCTTCGACCGCGGTCCTGGCGTCCGGGGCGGTCAGCTTCTCCCCCTGGGCGGCGGCGAACACCACCGTCGTGCTGGCGCCGTTCGGCCGGTCGGGGAAGCGCTCGGCGAGCAGATCCATGGCCCGCTGCGACTCGGTGCCGGGGATCGAGAACGAGTCACTCGTCGGTTTCGCGAACGCGCCGGCGCTCGCCACGACGGCGAAGAGCACGGCCAGCCATGCCACGAGGACGATCCGACGGTGACGAACCGAGAACCGACCGATCCGATGAAGTACTCCAGCCATGACAGCTCCGAACGAAGACGAGAACAGGATCATTGAACTGGCAGACCTGTCGATTGTCAATCATGCCATTTGTCACTCGTGACAAACCGGCGGGAGCGCCGCCATACTGTGGGCCGTGTCCGTCGATGCCCCCAACCGTCGTGAGCGCAAGAAGTCCGCGACCTACCGGTCGCTGCTCGACTCCGCGCTCGCCCTGTTCGCCGAACGGGGATTCGCCGAGACGACGATCGACGACATCGCCGCCCGCGCCGACGTGGCGCCGCGCACGTTCTTCCGGTACTTCGCCAACAAGGCGGCCGTCCTCCAGCCGGCCACCGACGACTATCTCGAACGGTTCCGCGGCGAACTCGGCGACGCCGCCGCCGACGAGCCACCGCTCGAGCGCCTGCATCGGGCGGTGCGCGCCACGCTCGGGGAGTTCCACGACGAGCGCGACCGGATCCTGTTGCAGAAGCAGATCAGCGTCGAGGCCCACATCGATCTGGGAGCCGACGAGTTCGCCCACCTGTGGGCCGCGTTCGAGGCGATCATCGCGGAGCACTTCGACGTCGACGCCGAGACCGACCCGGTTCCGGCGCTGTTCACCGGGATCGCCATCGGCATCGTGTCGGGCGCCGTGCGCGCCTGGCTCGCCGACGATGCACGAGGCGACCTGGGCGACCTGGTCGACGCCGGCTTCGCCGCACTGCGCGCACTCGACGTCGCCTGAGGACGCGCCGACGGGCGCGTTGCACGTGGGCTCCACCCCCGCTCGGAACGATTTTGGGTACGGGTTCCGGACACCTGGTGTCCGGAAGGCGCACCCAGAACGCGGACGGGATGATTCCCGGCCGCGACGGTGTTGGAGGGGGTATGGCCGGCCTGCGCATGCCCACGTACTTCCTCTCCCACGGCGGCGGACCCTGGCCCTGGATCAAGGACCAGTTCCCCGGTGATCTCGACCGCCTCGAGGCGTCGCTCGCGGCCATTCCCGGTGAACTCCCGGGTCGGCCCGAAGCGATCCTGTGCGTCTCGGCCCACTGGATCGCACCGACCTTCACCGTCCAGCGCAACGCGCAGCCACCCATGCTGTACGACTACGGGGGCTTCCCCGCGTTCACCTACGAGATCCGCTACCCCGCACCCGGTTCGCCGGCACTCGCCGACCGGGTCACCTCGCTGCTCGACGACGCCGAGTTCGATACCGACGTCGACGAGGCTCGCGGCTTCGACCACGGCGTCTTCGCCCCGCTGTACGTGGTCTATCCGAAGGCCGACGTGCCGATCGTGCAGCTGTCGATCCGGGCCGGCCTCGACCCGGCCGAACACCTCGCCGTCGGTCGGGCTCTCGCGCCGCTGCGCGACGAGGGCATCCTCATCGTCGGCAGCGGCCTGTCGTACCACAACATGCGCGGGTTCGGCCCGGCCGGCCGCGACCCCTCGGTCGCGTTCGATGACTGGTTGACCACCGCCCTCACCGAGTCGGATCCGGCGGTCCGCACCAAGTCACTGATCGAGTGGGAATCGGCCCCTGCGGCCCGCATCGCGCACCCGAGCGAAGACCACCTCATCCCGCTGATGGTCGCGGTCGGCGCCGCGGAGCACGACCCGGGCGTGAGAACCTACCATCAGGACGACTTCATGGGATCGGTCGCGGCGTCGAGCTACCGCTTCGGCTGAACCGGTCCCCGTCCCGGAGGCACGGCGCCCATGTCCGACATCCTGACCGCTGATGATCCACTGACGATCCCCGACTGGGCGTGGTTCGTCGCCCCGCCGTTGTGGGCCGACATGGACGCCTGGCACGACGCGGTGCGCGTCATCCGGCAGCACCACCCCGTGCTGCTCGCCGAGGCCGAGGGGTTCTCGCCCTTCTGGGTCCTCACCCGCCACGAGGACGTGTTCTCGGTGTCGCGTGACCATCGCACCTGGCACAACACCACCCGCTCGGTACTCGGCCCCGACGCCCAGTACGACGAGATGGTGGCGTCCGGGCTGCCGCTGCCCAAGACGCTCGTGCACATCGACGGCGACGACCACCGCGACCACCGGGCGGTGACCAGCGGCTGGTTCCGTCCGAACGTGGTCGCCGAACGCCAACCACGGATCGAGGCGATCGCCGACGGGTTCATCGACAAGATGCGCGAGCTCGGCGGCCACTGCGACTTCGCGCGCGACATCGCCCAGCCCTTCACGCTGCGGGTCATCATGGACATCTACGGCGTGCCCGAAGCCGACGAACCGCTCATGCTCGAATTGACCCAGGGCATCTTCGGCGCCGCCGACCCCGAATACCTCGGCGATCTCGACGATCCCCAGGCACGGGTGTTCGAATCGGTGATGCGCTTCATCCAGTACTTCGCCGAGATCACCGACGACCGCCGTGCCTGCCCGGTCGACGACCTCGCCACGGTGATCGCGAACGGCACCGTGAACGGCGAGTTGATGGACGACGAGCACCGGCTCTGGTACTACGTCATCATCGCGACCGCGGGGCACGACACCACCTCGTTCGCGCTGGCCGGTGGCCTCCAGGCGCTGCTCGCCAACCCCGACGAGTTCGCGAAGCTGCGGTCCGATCCCGGACTGGTCGACGACGCCGCCGACGAGATCTTCCGGTGGACCTCGCCGGTGCGCCACTTCATGCGGTACGCGCAGCACGACACGGCGGTCGGCGGCGTAGAGATACCCGAGGGCGGCGGGGTGCTGTTGTCGTATCCGGCGGCGAACCGTGACCCGGCGGTGTTCGCCGACCCCGAGACGTTCCGCATCGACCGGGGCGACGCCGATCGGATCCTGACCTTCGGGATCGGCGCCCACTTCTGCCTGGGCATCCAGTTCGCGCGCCGGGAGATCCGCACGATGCTGGCCAAGCTCACCTCCCAGCTCGCCCACGTCGAGCTCGCCGGCGACGTGGAGTACGCGCAGTCGCACTTCGTGTCGGGCGTCAAGGGACTCCCGATCGACTACGCGTTCTCCTGAACTGCTCCCCGACCCGGCCGGCGTGGCGGTCTCGGGTCCGCGGGAGCGGCGCCCTAGTTTTGCGGCCATGTCGCAAGGGCCATTCCAGATCGTCGGTCGACCGTGAACGCGTCGACGATCCTGGACCACCTCGTCGCCCACGCGACCGCGGCGCCCGATGCGCCGCTGTTCACCTTCCCCGCCGAAGACGACCGCGCGCCGATCCCCTTCGCCCGGGCCGCCGAGCTGATCGGTCGGCTCGCGACGGTGCTCACGGCCGATGGCGTCGCTCCTGGTGACCGGGTCGTCGCGCAGGTTCCCACCGGTGTCGAGAGCGTGCTGTTGTGCCTTGCGACCCAATGGGCCGGCGCGGTGTTCGTGCCGCTGAACCCGGCGCTGGGAACCGACGAGACCAGGCTGCTCGTCGACGACGCCGACCCGACGGTGAGCGTGATCGGGGCCGACGCCCTCGCCGCACTCGTCGAGGCTGCCCGCGGGCACGATGGGGCGTCGGCCGGGGTCGACCCGGGCCGGCCCGCCCGACGAGGACCCGACGATCCGGCGGCGATCATCTACACGTCGGGCACCACCGGCCGGCCCAAAGGCGCGATCGTCACGCACGGCAACCTGGTCTCGAACGCCGAGACGTTGGCGGAGACCTGGGGATTCACCCGCGACGACGTGACCGTCCACGCGCTGCCGACCTTCCACGCTCACGGTCTGTTCGTGGCCGTGAACACCGCCGTCGTCGCCGGGTCGTCCCTGCATCTTCTCGGTCGCTTCGACGCCGACCGGGTGATCGACGCCCTGGACGGGCCGGGCACCGTCCTGATGGGCGTGCCCACCTTCTACGGCCGGCTGCTCGCGTCCGACCGCTTCACCCGTCAGGTGGCCGACGGGGTGCGCCTGTTCATCTCGGGGTCTGCGCCGCTGACCGAGAAGGTCTTCGGCGAGTTCGAGGCGCGAACGGGCCACCGCATCCTCGAACGATACGGCATGTCCGAGACCGAGATGATCGCCTCGAACCCACTGCACGGCGAACGGGTCGCGGGCAGCGTCGGCTTTCCCCTCGGCGGGGTGCAGGTGCGGATCCGTCGTGACGACGACCCGTCGCTCGGGCTCGCCGAAGTCGACGAGCCCGGCGGGATCGAGGTGCGCGGACCCAACGTGTTTCCCGGCTACTGGCAGATGCCCGAGCGGCGCACGACCGACTTCACCGATGACGGCTGGTTCCGCACCGGAGACCTGGGCACCCTCGATCACGAGGGTCGCCTGCGGATCGTGGGGCGCGCGAAGGACCTGATCATCTCCGGCGGCGAGAACGTCTACCCCGCCGAGATCGAAGGCGTGCTCGACCAACTCCCGGGCGTGAGCGAGTCGGCGGTGATCGGCATGCCCGACGACGACTTCGGGGAGCTGGGCCTGGCCGTGGTCGTGGCCGATCCCGCAGCGCCGGAACCCGACCCGGCGACGTTGCTCGCCGCGCTCGGTGACCGGCTCGCCCACTTCAAGGTGCCCCGCGTCTGCGTGGTGGCCGACGAACTGCCCCGGAACGCCATGGGCAAGGTCACCAAGGCCGTGCTGCAGCAGCGCTACACCGACGAGTGGGTGCGGGTTCGCGCCGACCGCTGACCGCGGGCCACCGGCGAACCCGCGCCGACGGCGACGAAGGTCGTCGCGACACCCCGCGTGCGCCGGGGGCTCACGTCGACAGCATCCCGCCCGTGACGATCGTGGTGACCCAGTGTGCAGCGAGCACGGCGACGAGCACGACCGCGGCGGTCCGGGTCTCCAGGAATGCCGGACCCTGGCTCCGACGGGTCAGCGCGACGAGTTGCGCGACGACCGCGACCCCGACCAGGGCGGCGAAGACCAGCCCCGCGGGGTCGTTCGCCGCGACCACACCGACGTGGCCCGAGAGCAGTTCCCGGGCGATGTGGGTGCACCCGCAGAACGGGCAGGGAAAGCCGGTCGCCCAGCGGAGCGGACACGGCGGCGTCGGGATCGACACGGCATGGGCTGCGACGAGCGTGAGGCCGGCCCCCGCCACGAACAGCGAGGCCCGCCCCGCGAGTGTCCCGTGGGGCCGGCTCGGCTCGACCGGCGTGGACGACGACCCGGGGCGCATCGCCACCACGTCAACCGACCGCCCGACCCCGCCCGTCGGGGTCGCGGGCCGTACCGATTCGTCCGGGTCGTTTCGGCGTTGGAAGAGATCGGTCACGGGCACCCCGGGCGACGGCGGTCCGACCAGGCTACTGCCGCCACCGGCGCCCGGCGGCCCCACCCCGAGCGGAACTCGTCGCAGTTGCTCCCGGATACCGGCCACGACTACGACGAGTTCACGGTGGGCCCGAGCGGGGTGGGCCCGAGCGGGGCGGGCCCGACAGGTCGATCGGGGTCCATATCGGAAACGCGATGTGGGTCACGCCCATCTCGTCGACGAGCCGGCCCTTGCGTTCGAGCGCCCGGAGGCACGGGCGGGCGATCTCGGGCCCGCCGGCCATGAACACGTAGTCGGCGACCGACAACAGCAACGGCCCGG
>JBDZVK010000037.1:4588-14600 GCA_040255725.1 Actinomycetota bacterium | reverse complement strand
CGACCGCGCTGTTCCTGCATCCGACCAAGGCGCTCGGCCACGATCAGCTCCGCGCCCTCGACGCGCTCGGACTCCCCGGCGTCGTCGCCGCGGCGTACGACGGTGACTCGACCGACACCGAACGCACCTGGGTTCGGCGCCACGCCAACGTCGTGTTCACCAACCCCGACATGTTGCACCTCGGCATCCTCCCCCGCCACGGACAGTGGTCGACGTTCCTGCGTCGGCTGCGCTACGTCGTGGTCGACGAGGCCCATGCGCTGCGCGGCATCTTCGGCGGCCACGTCGCGCACGTGCTCCGCCGGCTCCGGCGCCGGTGTGCCCAGCTCGGGTCCGACCCGGTGTTCATTCTCGCGTCGGCCACGGTCGACGATCCGGTCGGCCTGGCGACGACGCTGACCGGCGTCGACGGGATCGCGCTCGTCGACGCCGACGGATCACCGCGCGGCGAACGCCTGATCGCCCAGGTGAACCCTCCCCTGCTCGACGCCGGAACCGGCGCACGGGTCTCGGCGCACCGGGTCACCGCCACGGTCGCCGCCGGGCTGATCGCCGAAGGGAACCGGACGATCGTGTTCTGTCGATCGCGGCACAGCACCGAGACCATCACCTCGGCCATCCAGCGGATCGTCGGCAGCGACCTCGCCGGCCGCGTGCAGTCGTACCGCGCCGGCTACCTCGGCAGCGAACGGCGTGAGATCGAAGCCGATCTCGCCGCCGGGCGGCTTCGGGGGGTGGTCGCCACCAACGCGCTGGAGCTCGGCGTCGACATCGGCGGACTCGACGCGTGCGTCGTCCACACCTTCCCGGGCACGGTGTCGTCGTTCCGGCAACAGATCGGCCGCGCCGGCCGGTCACGGGAGCCGTCCCTGGCGGTCCTGGTCGCCGGGACCGACCAGCTCGACCAGTACCTGATGTCCCATCCCGACGAACTGCTCACCCGTGCGCCCGAACCCGTGGTGGTGAACCCGTCGAACGCGAACGTGTTGGATCCTCAGATCGAGTGCGCCGCCGCCGAGTCACCACTCACCGTCACCGACGGCGACTACTGGGACACCGATCTCGACGATGCCATCCGCCGCGGCGTGCTCGGCGACCGCCTACGGGTCCAACAGGTCGACACCGGCAACGGAGACACCGAACGCCGGGTGGTGTACGCCGGCCACGGGCACCCCGCGGCACAGATCTCGCTCCGGTCCGGGTCAGGGCGCGAGACCAGGATCGTCGACGCGGCCGGCACCTTGATCGGCACCGTCGACGCCGCCAGGGCGACGAGCACGCTGTACCCGGGCGCGAGCTACCTGCACCGCACCGAGCCGTACCGGGTGGTCGAGCTCGACTTCGACACCGGCGATGCGCTCGTGGAGCCCGACGACGGCACGACGACGACACGCGCCGATGCGGCGACCCATCTCGAGGTGCTGGGGTCCGACGAAGCACGACGCGTCGGCGACGTCGAGGTCGTACTCGGCGCCGTCGCGGTGCGTCGTGAGATCACCGGGTACACCCGACTCGACGTCGCCACCCGGACCGTCGTCGATCGGGTTCCCTTGACGCTGCCGCCCGAATCGCTGGTCACCCGCGCGGTTCGGTACGTCTTCGCAGCAGACCTGGTCGTCGAAGCCGACCTCGGCCCCGAACGGCTCGGTGGCGCCCTGCATGCACTGGAACACGCCACGATCGCGATGCTCCCGTTGTTCGCGATCTGCGACCGGTGGGATGTCGGGGGCATCTCGACACCCTGGCACCCCGACACCGGTGCGGCCACGATCGCGGTCTACGACGGCTACCCGGGAGGCGCCGGGATCGCCGAACTCGGCTTCGCCACCGCGAACCGGCATCTGGCGACGACGCTCGACATGCTCGAGGCGTGCCCGTGTCGTCATGGTTGCCCGTCGTGCGTGCAGTCACCGAAGTGCGGCAACGGCAACGAGCCGCTCGACAAGTCCGGTGCCGTCACCCTGGGCCGGGTCGCCACCGCCGGCACCCGGAGATGACCGGCGCGCCGCCCGTCACCCGGATCGGTCCGACTCGACCGCCATCGTCGACGACGCCTCCAGACGCACGTCGGTCCAGCCCGGACCCGGCAGCAGATGCACCATGCGGGTGACGCGTACGGTCACCAGCCGCGGCGGCCCGGCGACGACTTCGGTGGTGACCGACCACGGCGACCCACCCGGACCGCCACCGATCGCCTCACGGGCGACGCCCGGCCGCGGATCGACCGCAGCCGCGCGCGCACCGGTCCGCGCCGCGTCGACGGTGGCGACCTGCAGGCCGGCGACCCGGGCGACCTCGACCACGCCGACGAGCAGCAGCGCCAACACCGGCACGACGAGCGCGAACTCGATCGTCGCCTGGCCCCGGCAGGAGTCGCGGGAGTCGGTGTCGGTGGCGCGGCGGCGACACGGCGACGGTCTCATGTGACCTTGCCGATCACCTCGTCGAACACCTTGTCGAACAGTTCGCCGATCTTGCCCGACTGGGCGGCCCACGCCACGAGCAGCAACGCCAGGGTCGCGGCCGCCAACAGGACGAGCGCGTACTCCGCGGTGGTCTGACCGCGGTCGTCGGGAGGGAATCGGAGGTACAGGTACACCTGGATGAGGACCCTTCGCATGGGATGGTCTCGCTTTCGTTCGTCGATGATCGGTCGAGGGGCAACGGCCCCGAGGGTCAACGGCCGAGACGGCCGAGTGAGCCGACGACCAAGGGGACGACGGCGATGAGCACGAACCCGGGAAGCGAGCAGCACACCAGCGGAACGAGAAGCCGGATCGACAGTCGGCGCACGTCGGTCTCGACGCTTCGACGCCGCTCGTCACGCAGGCGATCGGCCAATCTGGTCAGCGCCGGTTCGATCGGATCGCCGTCGGTGTGCGCCGCCCGGAGGATCGTGGTCAGCGGCGCCACGACCGCTCCCAGTTCGTCGGCCGTGTCGGCCAGGAGATCATCGAGCAGTCCGCCGGCCCGATGGGCGCGTACGACCCGGTCGAGTGCGGTGCCGAGCCGTCCGTCGACGAACGGCCGGATCGCGTCGAGGGCCTGTGGCACGGTCCTGCCGCTGTGGACCGCGATGGCGCACAGCTCGGTCGCGAGCATCGTCTCGGCGACGAGTTCGCGCGCCGCTCGCTTTTGCTGCCGTGCCGTGAGCAGCCGGGGAAGATGCCAACCCGCCATGGCGACCGCGACCGCGACCGGCAGCGGTGCCAGCAGGGCGCACAGCCCAGCGGCCACCACGGCGCCACCCCGGGCGCGCAGCACGGCACGGTCCGCCCCGGTCGACGACTCCCACCCGAGACCGTCGAGCAGGTGGCCCACCGCACGGCCGACGCCGACCAGCGGGTCGCCGTGCCAGCGGACGCGAGCACGCTCCACCGTCACGTCGTGACCGGCGAGGGCATCGAGACGCCGCCGGACGCGACGCCGGGCGGTCATCCGGCAGCTCCCAGCGCGGCCCGCACCAACCGGCCGATCCACGCCGCGCCCAGCGCCTCCATCCCGATCCCCGCCACGATGGGCGCCAGCATCGACGGCTCGCCGAGCGCGCCACCGGCCGACGACGGCACCAGCACGACCGAGACGACGCCGAAGAGCAGCGGCACGGCGATCAGCAGCGAAGCCGAGGCGCGAGCGTGGCCGGCACCGGCGTCGATCTCGCCACGGGCACGATCGTGCTCGCGGAGCAACGCGGCTCCGGCCTCGAGCCCCCTGGCACCACCTCCCGCCGATCCCAGGACCATCCCGATGACCGCCGCGAGCACCTTCGACGTCGCCTCCCGCGGCACGGCCCGACCGCGGCGCGCCGGACGCCCCGCTTCGCCGCCGACGAACACGCGTCGACCGTCCGAACCGACCGGGGCCTGCACCATCGCCGTCACGAGGCGGCCACCCGGTCCCGCGGTCGACCCCGCCGCCCACGCAAGCGCGTCGGGCACGGCCGACCCGGCACGGACCCGGCGCGCCGCGAGCTCGAACACGGTCGCGATCTCCGCATCGATGTCGCGCGTCGCCGCCCGGCGACGACGACGCGCGAGCACCTTCGGCACACCGACCGCGACCGCCACCGCGCCCAGCGAAGCACCGGGGCCGGCGACGAGCCAGGAGAACGTCGCGATCACCAGCACGCCGAACGCCCGATGCTCCGTGAGGCGTCGCGATCGCGTGACGGCCGGCCCGGTCGAGGTCGGCCCGAGGCCGGCCTCGCTCGTGGCGGTCACCGTGCCGGCTCCGCGCGGGGGCGCAGCTCGTGGATCTGCTCGATCCTCCGGTGACCTCCGGCGTCGCGACCCAGGTGGACCACCAGGTCGACCGCCGAGCCGAGCAGCGCCCGGGCGACGTCGATGCCCACGCCGCGCCCTGCGGACGCGGCCAACACCGCGAGACGCTCGAGCGCGTCCCGGGTCGAGTTCGCGTGCACGGTCGTGAGCGACCCCCGGTGCCCGGTGTGCATCGCCTGGATCATGTCGTGGGCCTCACCGCCCCGGCACTCGCCCACGATGATGCGGTCGGGTCGCAGACGGAGCGCGGTGCGGACCAGGTCCGCGGTGGTGATCCGGCCGCTTCCCTCGGTGGAGGGGGCCCTGGTCTGCAAGCGCACGATGTGTCCGCCGGGCAGACTCAGTTCGGCCGCGTCCTCGATCGTGACGATCCGCTCGGTCGGATCGATGTGCGCCGCGAGCGCGTTCAGCAGTGACGTCTTCCCGGCGCCGGTCGGGCCCGAGACCACGATGTTGGCCTTCTCGACGACCGCTCTGACGAGGCGGGCACCCACCCGCTCGTCGCCGAAGTCCGACACGGAACGGCCTCGCACGGTGAATCGCCGGATCGACAGGCACGGACCGTCGACCGCGATCGGCGGCAGGACGACGCTCAGGCGTGATCCCTCGGCCAGACGGGCGTCGACGATGGGGCTCGACAGGTCGACTCGACGGCCGGAGGCGACGAGGAGCTGTTCGATGGCCGCTTCGATGTCGGCTCGGCGCAGCCACACGTCGGTCACCTCGAGGACCCCACCGCGTTCGCGCCAGACCCTTCCCGGGCCGTTCACCAGCACATCGGTGACCTCCGGGTCCGCCAACAGGTCGAGGAGTCGGTCCGCGACCCGACCGGCCGGCAGAACCGTGGCGGGTCCGCCGGGTGCCACGACGGCTTCGGCCACCGCTCAGCCCTCCACGATGTCGAGCATCGCCCGTTCGACAGCACGGGGCATGCGGCTGCACAACAGACCGGCGTCGACGACCCGGGCGACCTGCGGCTCGCACCGCACGCGGGCGACGACCGGCGCGCCGGCCACCGCCGCGACGTCGTCGGCGCCGAGTGAGCGCCCCGGCTCCTCGATCAGCACGACGCCGTCGATCCGTCGGGCGCAACGGGTCACGTGGCGCAGCGCCAGGTAGCACGACCGGACCACCAGGAGCGACCGGTCCGCGTCCGCGACCAGACGTTCGGCCACCGGCGAAGCCTCCGACGCGGGGAGTGTGCCGGCATCGACGACGACGAAGCGCCCGTCGGCTGCGAGCCGTCGGGCGAGCAGGACCGCGGCCGGCTCGGGGATCTCCGACGTGGTGGAGGCACCGCGGGCCAGCACCGACACCGCATCGTCGACCCGGGTCTCGAACTCGGCCAGATCTCCTGCCGTCCTCGACACGTCCGGCCCGTCCATCGGGAGCGACGTCCAACTCGCCCCGCCGGGCGCCGCCACGGTGTGCACCGCGTCGAGCCACTCGACCGCCCCCCGACCGGCGGCATCGTCCAGCCCCAGCGCCGCCGGGACGTCACCCGCGAGATCCACCAGCAACGACCGCCGGCCACCGGCCCGCGCCGCGACCAACGCGAGGCCCGCGGCGACGACCGTGGTCCCCGAACCACCCTTCACCGACCAGCAACTGACGATCATCACCCACTCCTCTCGGTCTCGACCTCGACCCGACGTCATCGAGTCGAGATCGAGAGTCGATGTCGGCTCCACACGGGCGAGGCGCGGTGTCCGCGACCCGTCGGGGCCACGGCGCTGCGAGGGGAAGTCGTCGGGTCGGCAACCCTCGTCGGGTCGCGACCACCAGTCACATACCCGGTTCGTCGGGACTTCAAACCTCGCGGGCCACGATGGCGCACGATCGCGCCGCCGCGGTGCGAATGGTCCCACCCGCCCCGGCACCGTCGGTCTCTCCACCTCGGGTCCGGCCCCCCGGCCACTACCGTGGAGCGTCGTGCAGGCCGCCTTCTTCGACCTCGACAAGACCGTGATCGCACGTGCCTCGATGGTCGCCTTCGGGCCGTCGTTCCGGCGAGCGGGCCTGCTGTCGAGGTGGCTGGTCGCGCGCGCGTTGTACGCCCAACTCGTCTACCTGTACCTGGGAGCCGACGCGGAACGCATGGCCCGGATGCGGACCGCCGTGCTGCGCGTCATCGTCGGTTGGGAGCAGGCGCACGTCACCCAGATCGTCGAGGACACGCTCGAGTCGGTGATCGAGCCCATCGTCTACTCCGAGGCGCTCGAACTGCTCGAGTCGCACCAGCGGGACGGCCACAAGGTGTTCATCGTCTCCGCGTCGCCCGAGGAGATCGTCGCCCCCCTCGCCCGCTTCATCGGCGCCGACGAGGCGATCGCCACCCGCGCCCGTCTCGACGACGACGGCCGCTACACCGGCGAGGTCGAGTTCTACGCGTACGGCGCCGGCAAGGTCGACGCGATGCAGCGGGTCGCCCGGCGCGACGGGATCGATCTCGAGGAGTCGTGGGCGTATTCGGATTCGGTCACCGACGAACCGATGCTCCGGGCGGTCGGCCATCCGGTCGCGGTGAATCCCGACCGGGATCTCGCGCGGATCGCCAAGGAGAACGGCTGGGAGATCCGCCGCTTCGACCGTCCGGTTCCCTTGGACGCGGATGCACGACGAACGACGCCGACCAAAGTCGGCGTCGCGGTCGGTACTGCTCTGGCGATCGGCGGAGCTGCGGCCGGGGCGGTGGTGCTCGGCCGGAGGAGAGCCCCCCGCCCAGGGGTTACGCGGTCCGGAGTTTCTTTGCGGCGGCTGCGCCGAGGGCGATGAGGACGACGAGGATGAGAAGCTTCTTCATGGCCCGTCACTATAGAGCCCGATGGGTGAGATGCGAATCGTGAACCCGGCGACGCGGCCGACCGCCCGATCGGCGCGTCGGGTGACCGCCACGACCGGTGGGGTGTGCCGTCGACGACCCGGCCGGACGCACCGTCGGCACCGACCCGCGCGCGCGACTCAACAGGTGGGTGGCCGATGCGCGTCGACCTCGTACACCGCGAGATGCGCCGGCGGGGTGGGTCCCAGGGGAACGCGGACCGCGAGCCGCGTCGCCACGGACGCTTCGGTCCAGGCGAGCCGGCGAGTTGCTGCCGGATCGGCGCCGGTCGGCGGGACCCACAGGATCACGTAGTCGGCGTCCATCGCCTGCAACCGTCGCCACCAGTCGGCACACGAGGTCGGTGGGACGACGCGGCGCCCGTCGAAATCCGCGATCGGCTCGACCCGGTTCGAGCGGTCGACCCCCTCGAAACCGTAGGTGAACAACAGTGCCTGGTGGCCCCTGGCCGTCTCCGCGGGGCCACGAGCGATCCAGTCGGCGAAGTCGTACGGCGCCACGCCGATCCGCTGATCGTGCACCCCCGCGGCCCAGGCGAACACCCGGTCCACCGATGGTGCCGAAACCCCGACGTAGTCGGTACGAGAGAGCCGTGAGCGGTTCGCCAGATACGACGGCAGCGCCCACACGGTGACGACCGCGACCACGGCGACCAGAACGCCGACGGCGGGGACGGGCCCGCCCATCCGCCGGCGGGCGAGCGGCGCGCGGGGGTGTGATCGGAGGGTGGCCGCGCCTGCGAGCACGACGATCATCGCCACGATCAACCCGGTCCGGCCGACGATCCCCTCGGAGTACATCGGTATCGACAACGACCGCCAGTCGTAGACCGACAGGCCGGCCACGACGGTCATGCCCGCCGCCGTCGCTCCGGCGGCCCGCCTCGACCCGGCCGAACACGCGATGACCAGGAGTGAGATCACGATGCCGGCCAGCAGGTACCGCATGTTCGGCCCGAGTGTCTGGTACACGCCGGCGCGCAGATACTGCGGGGTCAGCGTGCCCCCGAAGAACGCCAGGACTCCGACGACCGCGAACACGACGAGCCCCGACCGTCGCGCGGCGACCGCGACACCGAGCGCCACGACGGGCGCCAGCAGGAAGACGATCCAGAGCTGTCCCAACCAGAAGTCGAGGACCGACTCCAGGGCGTTCGACCGGAGCCCGTCCACCAGGGTCGGCAGCATCGGGCCGAGGTCCCCCGCCACCTCGACATGCCCCAACCTGATCGGCCCGAGATGCACCGCCCATTCCGGGAGCGGACTCCCGAACCGCCACCAGTTGCGCACGTACCAGTACGCCCCGGTGGCGGCGGCACCGACGAGCACGGGAACCGACGCACGGGTCCGGCGCGCCGTCGCAGGGCGCGTCACCGTGACGACCGACGCAACGGCCAGGAGCAGGGCGGGAAGCAGCATCGTGAACTTCGTGGATGCGACGAGTCCCACCGACAACCCGATGACGAACAGGCGCGCCCTGCGTTCCCGACGCTCACCGGTCGGCACGGTCAGCGCCATCGCGGCGACCAGGAATGCGATGGCCATCATCTCGCCCTGGGCGGTCGCGGACGACAACCAGAGGGCGATCGGCGTCGCCAACACGCACACCAGGGCCAACGTCGCGAGGTTCGCGACGCCGTGGCGCCGTCCGAGCACCCGGGCCGCGAGCAGCGCGATGACCGCCCACCCGAGGTTCGCGAACGGACCGAGGATGTCGGATCCGGCGACCAACATGCCGAGGGCATGGAACACTTCCGAGCCCATCGGGTACGTGGACGGCGCGATGTCGGCGCTGTACAGGTGCAGGGGCAGAAAGCTCCCCGACCGGACGAAGTCGGATGCGGCGGGAAGGTGGTACCAGACCGAGTCCCACTCGTCGATGCCGTGTCCCAGTGCCGCCGCGAGGGTCACGACCCAGCCGGCTCCCACGATCGCGAGGACCACGAGGGTGATCGTGCGCACCCAACCCGGTTCGACCGCACCGGTCGCACCGGCGTGTGAGGCGGTCGTCGGACCGTCACGGACCGTGTCACCCCAGGGCCGTGACCTCGCCCGCCCGCCGGCGGAGAACCGGGCCGACAACCAGATCAGGATCGACGCGACCATCAGCGAAGCGACCATCGGCCAGGGCGCGAACCAGCCGATGGTGCCGTTCACGTTCGCGACGACCGTCACCAGGGCGACGACCAGAACGACATCGATGAGGAGCGCCTCTTCGCCGATGCACCTCGGAAACATCCGACGACGTGCGTCCCGCGCGGCCGCCAGAACGAAGCTGGAGACCAGACCGGCGACGAGCAGACCGAGGACCAGACGCGTCCGGTTCACCGACGACACACCGTCTCGCCGGGCCTCGGTCGAGACACGCTTGTCAGGGTCGGCATGGCGGCGATGCTGCCACGTTCACCGAGTACAGGAGCAGGCGTGCGGCCGGCGGGTGGCTGAGCTTTCCCCGGACGACGAGCCTCGCGGCCGGTGACCGTTCGGTCCAGGCGCGATACCGCGCCTGAGCCGACCCGTCGCCGGGGTCCCAGACCACCACGTGGGTCGCGCGGTCACGACGCAATTGTGCCCACCATTGCGCACAGGACTCCGGTCGTGTCACCCGCGTGCCGTCGAAGTGGGCGGCGGGCTCGACCCGGTTCGACAGGTCCCGTCCGTAGAGACCGTAGGTGGAGAGCAGGACCTGGTTCCCGCGGGCGACGAGACGGGGATCGCTTTCGATGAAGTCGGCGAATGCGTAGGGCTGGACGGCGATCCGGAGACCGGTGTGCTTCTGGGTCCACGCGAAGACGGGGTCGAGGGCGCCCGGCGGGTCCGAGCCGAGCCCGTCGGTGGTCTGATAGCGGGAGGCCAGATAACGCGGCTGGACCACCGTGACGGCGACGAGG